>CAIVXW010000325.1 GCA_903910005.1 uncultured Methylococcaceae bacterium | reverse complement strand
TCCAGCCCTCTACGTCGTTCGGGTTGGTTTTAAGCCGTTCCGCCAGTTTCTGGATGCTGGCATTCAGGTCACCGGCCTGTCCGGCGGGTGTCGGCAGGCCTTCGATCAGGTCAGGTCGGCCAAGTCCCAGATAACTCACCAGAATCACCATGGGCAGCAGGCACAGGGTGATGATGACCGGAATCCGGCCCCGGGTGGTGGTGTCCGGACTGGCCGGTTCTGCCGACGTGTCCAGGTCGTCAAGCAGGTTGCGGGCCGATTCGGCTTCCAGCCACTCCCGATTTTGCCGGTCGGGTTCTTCCTGAACCAGTTCGGTTTGTCGCTGCCGGTGCAGCAGCATGTTGAGGCGATCACGCCGCAGGGTACCCGGGCGCGGTTTGGGGTTGAACACGGGTACGAAAAAAACATAGCCCAGGAGCAGCAGCAGTGTGGCCACCAGCCAGAATCCAGTCATTCAGCAAGCCTTGATGAGTTGAAGTAAGGGGGAACGGAAGGGAACGCCCTACCGGTCGCGTACCAGGCGCAGGGCTCCGGTATCTTCCAGGTAGGTGAAATACGCATAGCCATAAAACGACTGCACGACCCAGCCGTAAAAAGTATCCAGCGTGTAGGGTGAGGATGTCCAGAACATATCGTTGGTCATCTGCGGAAAAATGTCCGGGTTCATGGCCAGGATGCCCCGGGAGGACGGATCAATCAGGCTGGACATCTCCTTCACGTTGGGAACCCGCCAGCCTGTTTCGGTGGGAACCACCCATTGCAGGGCTTCGTACCAGGTGAAATAGCGCGGATAGCCCTCGCAGCCGTTGCCGTTCCAGCGCATCCCTTCCGCGCAGCGTTTCCAGGTGAGACCCGTGGTGGCATCGGTGACCTCGGCACCATCCGGCGATACCGACCAGCGTGATTTGAGCGGACGTCCCCGCACCAGCCGCACCGCGTGGGCGGCACCCAGGCTGTCACGGTAAACCTGGCCGTCATCCCACTGCACCACATAGGCCTGGTCGGGCTGGCGACCATCCAGCGAACCGGTCCAGTAGGCTTCACTGAGGCTCAGGGGAAACAGGGTTTGAGCCTGCACCGGGCCTGGAAACGGAATGCCGTAGTCAACCAGACTCTGCAATTCCATCAGGGCGGGTAACCGCCAGTCGCGGTAACCGCACAAGGCTTCGGCGTTGGTTTGCCTGACCAGGGTTCCGGCGTTGCCGGGGTCGGTTCGCTGCCGGCTGTAGCGGGTGTTAACGGCATGCAGCCCGCTGGCGGTTTTGTTTTCCCAGACCAGTCCGGTCACTTCATCGCGGACACAGGATGCGGCGATCCCGGCCTGGCGGATGACTTTGCCACGGGCGTCCAGTCGGGTCAGGCGAAAACCGGTCTGACCGGGATTGGCGGCATCACGGCCGTGGTCACCGTCCTGGCCCGGATACAGGCTGAGCGGACAGGGAATGCCGTAGTAATGGGTATCCGAACACAGGGTGATGCCGGTATCGTTGAAGCGGGGTCGGGGTAAGGCCGAGGCAGCGACCGCATCGGCCGGTTGCGGGGCCGACGGCAAAGCCGTTGCGGCCCACGTCGGGGTATTCAGCAACAGGCCGGTCAGCAATGCCCGGCAGGTACGGGGTATGAATCGGGAAATGAATGGCATCATGGTGAATCATCCGGAGGGTTGAACAAGCAAAACCCCGAGCCGGGGAGACGACTCGCCCGGTCGGGGTAGGTGACTGGAAGCAGGAGGGGCGAGAGTGGCGCGGCCATCCTGGCCGCCGGTGGGCTAACCACTGAGTCCCGGCCCTTATCCTGAATTCACGTTTCCCTGGTGCTTAGTGGCCCATACCGCCTCCACCGGAGTGACCACCCGCCACAATCGCGGCCGGAGCCGGCGGTGCATGCGGCTTGGGCGTGCCTTTGGGTGAGCCGGTGAAGCTCTTTTCCAGGCTGTGGCACAAATCGCAGGCGATGGGGGTGTTGGCGGCCACCTTGACCGGCTTGCCGTTTTCATCCACAAAGCTGCGATCAGTCAAAGCCTTGGAGAGGCGGGTTCCCTTGTGATCGTCGCCGTGGCAGGCGGCGCATTGATCTTCACCATCCGGGCCCGGCTTTTTGGCAAAGTCGTTATGCCAGCCGCCCTTCTTGCCACCATCCTGATTGGCGGCCGACAGATCGGCTTCCTTCCACCAGTACGGATCGTTGACCGGGTGCATGCCGTGCGGCCCGGCCAGGTAGGCTCTGGCACTGGTCGCATTGACCACGGTACCGTCACGCACACCCTGACCCACTCCCAGATTGCTGGTACCGCCGTTGGTGGCCACCATTCCACCCTTGAAATCATCCTTGACATGGCACACCGAACACTCAGCGATGTTGCCGTCGTAGCCCTGCAACTGTTTGGCGGTCACGTTATCGTTGGCGTTCGGATCCGGATTGGGCCAGATCGAGTGAGAGCCGCCATGACAGGCCGAACAGGCCAGTTCACCGTTGGCACCGGAGCCGTGTACGTCTTTGCTCTTGCGGTAGAGTGCCTGCGAAATCGGCTGTTTGAGGTACGCAGTCTGGGTCAGCGGTGTCTTGCCATCGGCACCCAGTACCGGATTACCGTTGGCATCCCTGACCGCTACGCTGGATTTCTCCTTACGCATTTCGACGGTTGGCATGACCGCAAAGCGGGCATCTTCAGGGAAAACACTGGCCTTGGCCGGGTCTTTCGCATCCCAGGCCACTTTCTTGACACCGGCACTGAAGAAGCCGGTCGCCGCATCCTTTTTGTTGCCATCGCCGACGTGGCAGGAGCCGCAATCGGGTTCATCCAGCCAGGGCCGTCTGAAGTGTACGCTTTCACCGGCGTATACCCCGGCACCGGTCAAATTGGCATCGTATTGCGGGTTGGGATACACGTTACCCACCGCCAGCATGTCACCGTGACAGTTGTCACACTGAAGTCCTGAGGCATGGTGAATGTCGCGATAGCTTTTTTCGGTGGGACCGGTATGGCACTTGGTGCAGTTTTCCTCCATGGCCACGCCTTCACCGAAGGGCAGCATCAGTTCGCCATTGGCGTCCATCGGGAACAGGTCAGGACGCCAGTCATTCTTGAGCGGATCCCAGGTGTAAGCGGTCTTGACCATGGTTCCCGTGGTCGCATCCATTTTCAGCGGTACGCCTTCGTTGTCGTTATGCTGCGAGTCCCAGCCGCGACCCCCGTACATTTTGGGATGACCGCGTTCGTCACGGATCAGATCGCCCTTTTTGTGCGGCAAACCATCGGCACTTTGCGAGGCCGTCACGTCACGTTTGTAAACCTGCATCTTGCCATGGAAGGCGTGAAACGCTCTGGAATAATCCGAGCGGTTGGTGGGGTAGGTACGGTTGCCGACACCGTTGTCAATTTTCAGGTGGCTGTAGTGGTGACCGGAACAGAAGTATTGTGGCTGCGAACGGTTTTTACCGATGTCATCGCCATAATAATCTGCCAACTGGCTGGAATAACTGGCGGGCCATTGCATCCCGGTGGCCGGGGTCGGGCCGTAAAAAACCATGTAGTCGTGCATGACCAGGGTATTGAACAGGGCGGCCTTTTCCTGATCGGCCCAGGCGTCGGACTCAGGCTCCCGGAATTTCAGGCGTACCTGCAGTTTGCCATCCGGGCCGATGCGGGATTCGGCGATGCGGTCGGTACGCAGGCCGTTGGCATCACGGGGAATGTAAGCCTTGCTGTTCGGATCGTTGGCACCCGGTGCCAGGTTGGTAAACGCCGGATTGTCCGGATGCTTGTCGTCGAACCGGTTATGGATGGCCGGTGGCCAGGGTTTGGTCGGATCGGTACCCGGCGCATAACTGCCAGCCCCGGTCGCTGGGCCCGGCTTGCCATCGGCATTCACCAGTTCGCTTTCGCTGACCGGGGTGCGCCAGACACTCTCATCGCCCGCAATTTTGCCTTTGGCATGACACTCGCGGCAGCGGGTTTCGGAGGCGGTGGTGTAGACCGCATCGGTTTTGGCAATGACCTTTTTGCTCTTCTTGTCGACCGCCTCAACCCGCATCAGGGGATAGGGATTGACCCGCCCCTTGTCATCCACGTCACTGACCGGAATAAACTGGGCGATGAATTTTTGCCGGGTGTCATCAAAGGCATCCAGCGGTTGCGGGTCGTTGGCCTTGTAGGGATTCTTAACACCCGGCATTTGCCGGACGTTGGCTCCATCGTCCGCCGAACCCCGGATGCTTTGATCCGGCAGCGGCATGGGTTTGGCCGGGGTATAGGTGCTTTGGGTATCGGCAAACGAGCGACCGGTCTCGGGAATTTTGTCGATCTCGCGGGCATAGGGCTGATGCTGGCGATCCCACAGTTCATTCTTTTTGATGACCGCTTCACGGAAATCATGACCGTCCACAAACTTGTTGTCGGTCGGAACCTGGGTCACCGGATTCAGCACGGAGGTCAGTGGGTCATAATTGGCCCCGATCTCGCCATCGGCGAACAGATTCTGGCTGGTGGAGTTGATTGAATCGCCACCTACCGGATCTTTTTTGTTAGAGGCGGCTGAGTAAAAGACGCCAAACTGATCCGGACTGCCAAATTCAGGCTTGCCCTTGACCTTCTTCATCAACTGGGCATTCAGGGCATCATACGGTACCAGCGGATTGAAGGGCAGATTGACCATGCTGCCACCCTGCATGCCGGTCTCCTCGAACGGCAACACAACCCAGGCACCGTCTTTGGCCTTCAGGGCACTGGCGGCCAGGGGCAGGGTGCGTTCCGTTACTTTGGGATTGGGGTTGGCACTGGCCGGCGGTTTCACCATGACGATTACATCATCGGCACAGCGTTGGCCGGTCGGGGTGCTGGCCTCCAGCGTCACCCTGAACTGCCCGGTTTGGGCGAAGGTCGGGGTGATGCTCTGGCCCTTGAGATCGGCCTGGCCATTACCCAGGTTCCAGACATAGTCCAGACCCTTGCCGGAACCCGCCGCCTGAAGTTTGACGCTCTGGCCCTGAACGATCTGGACATTGCTGGCCGGACTGCTGATCGAACAGACCGGTGTGGTCTTGCAGTCAGCCGCTGCCCCGTACACCGGCACACTGGTTTTGTTGCCGCCCAGGGTTTCCAGTCGGAGGTTACAGGCATCGGCACCGCTTTGCAGGGTAGTGCTGAAGGCCTTCTGGCCATCGGTTTTGGCCGTATACAACAGGATGTTGTTGTCGGCGTTGTAAATCTGTACCCAGGAACCGCCCGGCAGGTAGTTGGCTATCGCACTACCTTTGACAACGATTCGGCCGAGCTTCTTGTCGTAAGTGGCGGTGGCCCTGACCGTCGAACCGGCCGCCGTGGCCGTGACCGGTAGGGTCAGGCCCATCAGGGCCAGGGAAATGCCCATGGCCCAACCCAGACCGGGCGGCAACCCGGTCCAGATGGAATGTCGTATTGTTTGCATGAATACCCCTGCTCAAAACTGGCAAAAAGTCTGGTTATTATGAATCGATGGATAACGTGAATTCGGGATAAAGCGCGGTGAATGGCGAATGGGGAGTATGGATTGCTGGCTGCTGGTATGCGGCATTCACTTGCCACTGACCACCGGGCCGTCAGGATGGCAGTACTCCCGGCATACCACTCGCTATTCACCACTGACCATTCACCCTCTCCTTAACCCGAACTGACGTTGACGTTATGGATGCGATGTCTGGACAAGGCGACGCCGATGCAGCGAAACGGAGAAACTGACGAACGCCGGGCGGAGCCGATCTGTCCAGATCGCCATTTCAGCAAGGAATGAGCCAGTATCAAACAACCCGGCAGATGGGGTAGATGATGAGGGGGTAATGGGGATGAAGTGCGTGATATGCCGCAGTGGACAGGCCATATCGCCCGGGTGGTCGCCGTGAACCAGCGGAGGCGTTCAGGTATCTGAATCAATCCGGTTGACTGCCGGAGCCAGTGCCTGGTGTACCCGCTTGATCCACTGCTGACGACTGCGGTCATCCACTTCGGCGGCAAACAACAATTTCACCTGTACGCCATGATCCGTGGCCAGAAAGCCCAGCCGTATGCTGGCCGGGAGGTTCAGGTTGTCGATGCGTTCCTGCAAACTCGATTCGCCTTCGCCACGGGTGTGAAATACCGTCCGGTGCGGCGGAGTGAGGGAGTAGTTTGCCCGCAGTTGAGGTTCAACCCGGTGGCGGAACATGGCCTGCATTTCACGCGGAACCCCCGGCATGAACACCAGCCAGCAGGCTCCCTGCCACACACTGAAACCCGGAGCCGTGCCCCACAGGTTGTCCAGACGCGCTGCTCCGCTCGGCAGCCAGGCCTGTTTTTCATTGCAGGCCGCCATGCGACGTCCCCGCTGGCTCATCTGCTGCTCAATCATGGCGAGGGCAACCGGGTCGAGTTGCAGCGGTAATCCGAAGGCCTGACTGACTGCGGCGGCGGTCAGGTCATCCGATGTAGGGCCAAGTCCCCCGCTGCAGAGGACGATATCCGCCCGCACCGCCACTTCCTTCAACACGGCAACGATGTCGTCCAGACAATCGCCCACCACCGTGTGTCGCCGAACCCTGAAGCCCGATGGGGTGAGGGCTTGGGCCAGCCAGGCCGCGTTGGTATCGGTGATCTGTCCGCTGACGACTTCATCGCCCTGGGACAGGATTTCAACAGCAGGATTGGAGCAGGGAATGGTCATGGGGATAAATAATGCCACAGTGGCAGGGTCAACAGGGCCAGGGCGGTGGAGAGGGTGGTCACCATGGCGTAAAAGGCTGTATCCAGCCGGTAACGGTCGCAGAATACGATGCCCATGGCCATACAGGGCATGGCCGATTCCAGTATCAGGGCCGTGAGTGTATCGCCGCTGAAGCCCAGTGCCAGGCCCAGGCCGACGCTCCCCATCGGTACGATCAGCAGCCGACCCGCCAGCACTGCCACTGCGGTGCGCCAGTAGTGATCGCCGTCAAACTGCCAGCGCAATCCCAGCCCCAGCGACAGCAGCATAAGCGGTACCACCGCCTGGGCCAGCAGTTCCAGACTGTGTTGCAACCAGTCCGGCAGACTTAGTCCCAAACTGTTGAGCAGCACCGCCATCAAGGCTGACAGCAGGGGTGGATTGATCCGCTCCCTCCGTCCCGACCCGGTTGCCTCATGACCATAACGGCGGGCCGCCAGGGTTCCCAGGGTGTACAACAGTGGGCTGGAAGCGAAAAAATCAAGTTGCAGCACGATGGCTTGCGTCCAGTCGCCAAAAGTCTGTGCCAGCAGCGGCAATCCCAGAAACGTGACATTGCCGAATGCCACTGCCAACAGGGCAGCCCCCCGGCGAGCCGGGGACAATCGGCGCGAATGGCACAGTAACGGAGTCAAAATCAGCCCGAACAAAACGCTGCCGATACCAAACAGGGCGATGCGGAGGCTTTCCATACCCAGTGGCGTCCGTCCCAGCACCGACAACACCATGGCCGGCAGCAACAGGTGGTAGACCAGTGCCGTCAGTGCCTGACGCAGTGAATCGGCATCAAGCCCGCCCGGACGCACCCGACGCCAGAGGGCACCACAGCCAATCAACAGTCCCATTTGCAGCAAGACCAAAACCAGGTTCATCGGTTACTCCGCGAGAAACCCCGCCCCTGGGGCAGGGTAGTTAATACCGGATCAGGGGTTGGGGGTTAGGGGTTAGGGTTCAGGGTGAGCGTCCATTCGCCATTCGCCATTCGCCATTCGCCATTCGCCATTCGCCATTCGCCATTCGCGGCCAGGATGGCCGCGCCACTCAACCCAGGCTCTAACCCGAACTGACGTTATAATACGTCCTCATTTATCACTTATCACGGCTGTTCCATCATGAACCATTACCTGTCTCCTCTCCATATTCCCTGTCACGACCGGCTCATCATGGCCCTGGATGTGCCTAACGCCGATGATGCCCGAACCCTGGTGGAAAATCTGGGCGATTCCGTCACTTTTTATAAGGTGGGGCTGGAGCTTTTCATGGCCGGTGACTACTTTGGCCTGGTTGGCTGGCTCAAGCAGCGTGGCAAGAAGGTGTTTGCTGACCTCAAGTTTTTTGATGTACCGGAAACCGTGGCCCGGGCGGTCAGGGCTTTGCAGGGACACGGGGTGGATTTTGCCACCGTACACGGCAATGATGCCATCATGCAGGCCGCCGCCGCCGCCAAGGGAGACCTCAAAATTCTGGCGGTTACCGTGCTGACCAGCCTGGATCAGGGCGATCTACAGGACTTGGGTTTTGAATGTGAGGTCAGTGCCCTGGTTTTGTCCCGTGCCCGCCGTGCCCTGGCAGCAGGTTGCGATGGGGTGATTTCATCCGGGCTGGAAGTGCCCGCCCTGCGCCGCGAAGTCGATCATTCGCTGCTGGTGGTGTCACCCGGCATCCGCCCGGTCGAAAACCGTCACGACGACGACCAGAAACGGGTGGTGACCATCGAACAGGCCTTTGGCAATGGAGCCGACTACATTGTGGTAGGCCGCCCCATTCGGGATGCGGTTGATCCACGTCAAGCCGCTGAAGAGGCCCAGGCCCGGATTGCCCGGTTGTTTGGCCAGGCCCGGTCGTGATACCGCCATCATTCCCTAACGTTGACGTCGTTCGACTTCTTCGGCCAGAAACTGGCGCAGTCTTTCATCAATCACC
>CAIVXW010000324.1 GCA_903910005.1 uncultured Methylococcaceae bacterium | reverse complement strand
TGAGGGGAGCGGAATGGCGGGAGGATGCAACCGGGACACTGGATTATGACGGTGGCGTGATAGGATGTTGCAGAAAAGCGGAGCATGCTGCCGCCCAACCCCGAAAAATTGCTTGAAGCCCGGAAAAACTGGTATGAGTCGATTGCTGGATATTTTTGCCTGTCAGGAATCCCCCGAACAGAATCGTTTTGACGCACGTGACGTGCAGGCCATGCAACAGCTTCCGCCCAAGGCCCGGTCGGAATATCTGATTGCCTTCACGCCACGCAGTGGCAGTTCCTGGTTGACCAGCCTGCTGGTCGATACCCGCCTGGCCGGTCGCCCGGAAGAGTGGCTCAATCCCAACCACCTGCCCGACATCCTCAAGGCACATCCGTGCCGGGATTTAACCTCTTACGTCCGCCGCATCCGCCGCATCATGCTGAGCCGGAAACGACGTACCTTCGGTATCGAATGTAGCTGGTTCCAGTGGAAACTGTACCTGGATGCCAACCAGCAGCGGGTGTTGCCGTTTGCCTTCGATCATCACATTTACTGGACCCGGCGTGATTTGCTCGGACAGGCCCTCTCACTTTACAAAGCCACCGAAACCGGCTTTTTCCACACGGTGGCCGACAGGGAGCAGGTCGCACCGTCGGCCGTTGCCTTTGACGATGCCCGCCTGTGGAACTGGCTCTTACACATTTACCAGCAGGAATACGGCTGGAGACGGTACTTCAAACGACGCAACATTGTGCCGCTGGAACTGTGCTACGAAGACCTCTGGAGCGATACGGCTCTCACGCTGACGCGGTTACTGTCCACCATTGCGCCGGAACTGCCTGCGGAGACGGTGATTGAGGCAGCCCGCATGGCCAGGAGCAGGCATGGCAAAATGGATGACAGCACCACCCGTGATTTCAAACTGGCATTCCAGACCCGCTACCACCGCGAGATTGAGTTCTGCATTGCCCATCGCGGCCAATTGAGCGAACAGGACATCAGAGCCCGGTTGCAGATACCGGTCTCAGCCCGCCCCGGCTAAGGCAACCCTCCTCAGGCCATTTCATTCCATATCAGACCATCACGTGCCGCTTTCGCAGCGCATAATCGGCTATAATTACCGCTTTTTCGGACACGATCCAAATCAGACACAACCGTCCCGGCGGGGCGGTTGTGCGTCTCCTTCTCCCTATGCCTGATGCCCATGAGTTCAACCTTCGCCAAAGAAATTCTGCCGGTCAATCTCGAAGACGAGATGAAACAATCCTATCTCGCCTACGCCATGAGCGTCATCGTGGGACGGGCTCTGCCGGATGTCCGGGATGGCCTGAAGCCGGTGCATCGACGTGTACTGTACGCCATGCACGAACTCAGCAATGACTGGAACAAGCCTTATAAAAAATCGGCCCGTGTAGTCGGTGATGTGATCGGTAAATACCATCCCCACGGCGATGTGGCCGTGTATGACACCATCGTGCGCATGGCCCAGCCTTTTTCGCTGCGTTACATGCTGATCGACGGCCAGGGCAATTTTGGTTCGGTCGACGGCGACCCGCCAGCCGCCATGCGCTATACCGAAGTACGCATGGCCCGGATCGCCCATGAACTGCTGGCTGATCTTGAAAAGGAAACGGTCGATTTTGAACCCAACTACGACGGCTCGGAACGGGAGCCCGCCGTTTTGCCCACCCGCATCCCCAACCTGCTCATCAATGGCTCGGCCGGTATCGCCGTGGGCATGGCCACCAACATTCCGCCACATAACCTGACTGAAGTCATCAATGCCTGCCTGGTTTTGATCGAAAACCCGGAGGCATCCATCCAGGAACTGATGAATCACATTCCGGGCCCTGACTTCCCTACTGCCGCCCTCATCAATGGAGCCAGCGGCATCCGCGAGGCCTATCTTACCGGGCGGGGCCGGATTCACCTGCGTGCCCAGTGTGGGTTCGAGGAACAGGGCGGGCGTACCAGCATCGTCGTCACCGAACTGCCCTACCAGGTCAACAAGGCCCGGTTGCTGGAAAAAATTGCCGAACTGGCCAAGGAAGGACGCCTCGAAGGAATATCAGGCCTGCGTGATGAATCCGACAAGGACGGCATGCGCATGGTGATTGAACTCAAGCGGGGCGAAACTCCGGAAGTCGTCCTCAACAACCTCTACCAGCAAACGTCATTGCAGACGGTATTTGGCATCAATATGGTGGCCCTGATTGACGG
>CAIVXW010000323.1 GCA_903910005.1 uncultured Methylococcaceae bacterium | reverse complement strand
TTTGCCATGATCGACTGGATGATGTGGCTACCCCAAAACCTGAGCCAAAAACTTTGGCATGATATTCAAACCATTGAGGAGCAAGAATCTATGCGCTACGTAACATCCATTGAAAGACTCGAACGGGAGAAGGTATATCAGCAAGGTATGACGCAAGGCCTGACGCAAGGCATGAGCAAGGGCGAATCCCGGTTATTGAGAAGGCTGCTGGAAAAACGCTTCGGCCCTTTGCCGGTTACCGTGGCGGAGAAACTGGAGGCCGCCAGCGTGCAGGAACTGGACACCTGGGGCGATGCAGTGCTGACCGCTACGAAGGCCAATGCGAAACAGGGGGCGTTGGCAGAGATGTTCCAGCCGTTCCAGTGACAGGCTCAGGTGGGTGCCGCGCTTGTTGCCGGTCAGGGCATGGATTTCATCGACAATGACCGAGCGTAGGGTTGTCAGCACGCGCCGTCCGCCCTCACTGGTCAGCAGGACGTAGAGGGATTCCGGGGTGGTAACCAGTGGATCAAAGGCAGAAAGTGCAGTACACATGACACATGCCCGGGGGCGGTTTTCCCCGACCTGACCTGTAAGGGCCAGGCCGGGGCGTGCCGTATCAGCGCAGTTTTTCGATGCGGGGCTGGGTGTTGGGCACCACAGACCCTGCACTGGCTTTCGTGAACGCTTCCAGTGCATCAACATCCTGAGGCCCGCCGGTGCGGTTGGTTCCCTTTTTCAGAACGTAAAATTTGTCTCCCCCGTCCGCCAGGAAACTGTTGACGGTAATCCGGTATCTGGATTTGAGATTCAACGGCTGGCCGTTAATCCGGATACTTTTGGTAATGACCTTCTGGCACGGTGCCCGGGTGGAATCCCACTGGTAGGAAAAGCCTTCGGAGACCTGGAGGATACGGTCATACGGTTGACCCGCCGTATCGGTTGCGGGATACCCCTGGGTGCAGCCCATGAATTGCTGTTCCAGCAGTTGCTTGATTTGTGTACCTGTGACCGTCAGGGCCACCAGGCTGTTGCCGAAAGGCTGTACGGTGAAGGCTTCGCCGTAGGTGACCTTGCCGTCTCCCTCGCCCGTGGCACTGGAAGCGTAGCTGAGGTCTGCACGAATGCCACCCGGATTCATGAATGCGGCAACCGCATAGCCAAAATCAGCCCCTGCTGTTGCTGCCAGTTGGGCATCGGCAATCAGGTCGCCCAGTGCAGATTCACCGGATGCAGCCGGTGCGCGGAGTATGTCCGCACCGATTTCACCAATGACACGGTTGGTAACCGGTGTGACCAGTTGAGCGTAGCCGTCGACGATGGATTTGATTTGTGCATTGGGCACCACTGCCGGGTTGGTACGGTCAACCACCCGGTTGACTGCGGTTACGGCGGTCACGTCACGGGTAGCAGTGTCGATGGTTACATCGATGTCGGTCAGAACCCGACCCAGGGCATTGGCACTGGTCACGGGGATCATTCGACCTGCCTTGTTAGCGACCTGGCAATTGTAGGCACTGTGGGTGTGCCCGGAAATGACCAGATCGACGCCACCATCCAGTTTATTGACAATCGCCTTGATGGGAGAGCCTTCCAGATCGCCCAGGCAGGTATTGATGTCCGGCGCGGTGGGACTGACCTGAACGCCGCCCTGGTGAATCAGCACGACGATGGACTGAATGCCCTGATTTTTCAGCTTTTTGACCAGGGCGTTAATTTCCACAGCCTCGTCAGTGAAACTCAAACCCTTGATGCCGGCCGGGCTGACAATGCTCGGGGTTTCCTTCAGCGTCAAACCGATGAAGGCCACCGGAATCCCGTTGAACTCCTTGACCGCATAACCGGGAAACAAGGTTTTTTTGCTGGTTTTGTTACGGACATTGGCGGCAAGAAACTTGAATTGGGCTCCTTCAAACGGAACCGGGGTACCCACGTCGTTGCCCTTGCAACTGTTTTGGGTATCGGTCGGATGGCAGCCACCGGTTTGCAAGCGAACCAGTTCGTCCTGGCCATCATCAAATTCGTGATTACCCACGGCATTAAACTCCAGACCCAGGCGGTTCATGGTTTCAATGGTGCCTTCATCATGGAACAGTGCCGAAATCAGCGGACTGGCTCCGATCAAGTCACCAGCAGATACCACGGCTGACAGGGGATTGCTGGCTTTGAGTTGTTCAACATAACCGGCGATTTGATCGACGCCACCGGCATCGACCCCGTTGAATTTGCCGGGTGAAGCCAGATTGCCGTGGAAGTCGTTGAGGGCGATCAGTTTAACGGTCATGGTATCGGCGCAAGCCGTACCGGTGAGGCCACACAGGGTCGCAATGCCGAGTGCTTGAGTAAATTTCATGGTTTCCTCGCTAATGATTGGTGGATTGTTGTCCCGGTTTGGCCGGAAGATACAGGCGGGAGGCCGTACACAGCCTGAAAGACAGGGGGATAACGGAGTGACGCCCTGAGCGGGCAGCGGCCATTTAGCGTGATTGTGATGAACTTACGGTTACAAACAGGTAACAATCGGGCGATGTGGCACCAAACTGTAAACTCGGCCGGGTATTTTCACGGCTCCATTCATCCTCACCGGAGTCATTCATGCCTGCCTTCAAAAACCAAACGGCTTCCTCCTTGTTGCTGCCCCTGCTGATGAGCCTGATGGCACCCTCCATCCAGGCGGCCCTGCCCAACGGCGTATCCGCCGGAGATGTCACCGACCAGTCGGTTGTGCTGTGGGCCAGAAGTACGTCCAAGGGATCCCTGCGTTTCGAGTGGTCGGAATCAGCCGATTTTGCCACGAGTGCCAATACACAAACCGCTGTTGAATCAGGCCGCGTACCGGTCAAAACCACCGTCACCGGATTGAAGCCCGCCACCCGTTATTACTACCGGGCAGTGGATGCCTCAGGTCAAGCTGCTGTCGGCCAGTTCCGTACCCTGGGCGATCCCCATGCCGCAAGTGGTCTCCATTTTGGCACGGGTCTCCATTTTGGCGTCAGTGGCGATATTCGCCAGGAACTGGCTCCTTATACCGGCATCCGTAACGCCGACACTGCCAACCTTGATTTCTTTGTCTGCCTGGGCGATTGCATGTATGCGGAAAACTATTCAGTGGAAGGCACCCCGACCGCCAAAACCCTGGCCCAGTACCGTGCAAGGTATCAAAGCACCCTCACCGGCAAACTCGGCCTCAATACCTGGAAAGATCTTCGCGCCTCGACCGCACAGTTTGCCCTCATCGACGACCACGAAGTTATCAACGATTTTGCCGGCGGGGCCGGCAAAGGTTCGGATATCCGGTTTGATAATACCGGTAATTACATCAACGAAACCCGTCGGTTCAAGACGGGCCTGCAGGCTTTCAGCGAGTATACGCCGATCGCCGATCTCACCTGGCACAGTACCAGTGATGGACGTGACAGCAATAAACTGAAACTCTACCGTAGCCGTCGTTTCGGCAAAATGGCCATGATGAGTTTGATCGATGCCCGTACCTTCCGCGATCAGGGACTCAAACCGGTTACTGATCTGGGTCCGAGCGGAGTAGGTGCCTTTCTGGCCCAATCCTTCGACCCCAGCCGTACCTTTCTCGGCAAAACCCAGTTGGCCAGCCTGAAGACGGATCTTAAGGCAGCGCAGGAAGACGGCATTACCTGGAAATTCGTGATGATCCCGGAACCGATCCAGAATCTGGGTGTGGTCGGAGCTGAAGACCGTTACGAAGGCTATGCGGCCGAGCGCACTGAACTGCTCAAATTCATTACTTCAGAAGGTATCCGCAATGTGGTTTTCGTCACGGCTGATATTCACGGCACGCTGGTGAATAACCTTACCTACGAAGAAATACCGATGGGACCAAAAATTCAGACCGGTGCCTTTGAAATTTCAACCGGCCCGATGGCCTTCGATCAACCCTTCGGGCCGACCGTGGCGGCACTGGGAGCCGGTTTCGGTCTGCTGACTGCTGAACAGGCCGCCTTTTATGACAGTCTGCCGATCAATAACGACACCGATGATGCGCCCAATGACAAGGATGATTTCATCAAGCAACTGGTGAATGGCCTGATTACCCAACTGGGGTATGATCCCGTTGGACTGGCTGGTTCGGGAATTGATGCGCGGTTAATTCAGGGCGATTATCTGGCCACCCATACTTATGGCTGGAGTGAGTTTGAAATTGACGCCGCCAGCCAGACTCTCCGCATCACGACCTACGGCGTACCTGCCTACAATGCAACCAGGCTCAAGGCTGACAGTCAATCCGTAGTCAAACAGCACCCAAAAATTGTCAGCCAGTTTGAAGTAAGGCCGAATAGTCAGTAATTTGATACAGGTACCCGTAGCGACATTGATACAGGTATAAAGCTCTAGGTTTTTATTCCAATTCAGGTACAGGTATTGGCAGTGTAAAACAGAACCATGGATGGCTCCCCCTCCGGTGGCTTCCACTCTTCCAGCGAGGACACCACCCGGGCAGGCAGATGCGGGTTGGTGCGTCCCATACGCTGCATGTACGCCACCCGCCAGGCCACTACCAGGTAAATGCCCAGTGCCAGTTCCAGTCTCGCACGTGTACTCAGTTGTAAGGCTTCCACCCGGCAACC
>CAIVXW010000322.1 GCA_903910005.1 uncultured Methylococcaceae bacterium | reverse complement strand
GGGCACCATCCCTTCCGTCAGGCTGCCCGGCCTGGTGCGCCGTCAACGGCCCTTTTTGTAGTCGCCTCTCCCATGCAACTACCTCAATTATCCAAGGCCCGCGTCCTGGTGGCGGGTGATTTGATGCTGGATCGTTACTGGCATGGAGCCACGTCACGCATTTCACCCGAAGCCCCGGTGCCGGTGGTGCGGGTCGATCAGATTGAGGAACGGGTCGGCGGAGCCGGTAACGTAGCCCTCAACATTGCCCGCCTGGGCGGAACCGTCGAGGTATTGGGCTACCGTGGCCAGGATGAGGCCGGTTCAAGACTGCTGCACCTGCTGGATCAGGCCGGTATCCGCTGTCAGGTGGAATGCCTGCCACACGTTCCCACCATCACCAAGTTGCGGGTGTTGAGTCGCCATCAGCAATTGATTCGGCTTGATTTTGAACATTCGTTCGCAACTACCGATGCCACGGCCCTGCTCGAACGGTTTGAGTCAGCCCTGACCCGTGCCGCTCTGGTGGTGTTGTCCGATTATGGCAAGGGCACCCTTAAGCCGGTTACCCGCCTGATTGAACAGGCCGCACGGGCGGATTGTCCGGTTCTGGTCGATCCCAAGGGAACTGATTTTTCCCGCTATCGCGGTGCCCGTCTGGTGACGCCCAACCGCACTGAATTTGAAGCCGTGGTCGGCCCGTGCCGAAGCGACGCTGAACTGGTTGACAAAGGCCTTGAGTTGCTGGAACGGCACGGTTTTTCCGCCCTGCTGATTACCCGGGGCGAGCAGGGCATGACCTTGCTGGAACCGGGTCAGCCTGCCCTGCATTTACCCACCTGCGCCCGGGAGGTTTATGACGTGACCGGGGCCGGTGATACGGTGATCGCGGTACTGGCAGCCAGCCTGGCAGCCGGATCGCCACTGGCCGAGGCAACCCGACTGGCCAATCTGGCCGCCGGGCTGGTGGTCGGTAAACTCGGCACCGCCAGTGTGAGCCGCGACGAACTGCAAGCGGCACTGGGCGGGGCGCGGGCGCACCACCACGGCATTGTCGACTGGCCGCTGTTGCAAAACCTGCTGGCGGAGGCCCGCCGTCGGGGTGAAACCATCGTGGCCACCAATGGTTGTTTCGATATCCTTCATCCCGGCCACGTTCATTATCTGCGTCAGGCCCGCGCCCTGGGTGACCGGCTGGTGGTTTTGGTCAACAGCGATGCCTCGGTAGCCCGGCTCAAGGGCCCGCAGCGTCCGGTCAATCCGCTGGAAGACCGTCTGGCCCTGCTGGCCGCCCTGGAATCGGTCGACTGGGTGATCCCTTTTGAAGAAGACACCCCGGCTGACCTGATCGGACGCATACTCCCGGACATTCTGGTCAAGGGCGGCGATTATCCCGATGTCACCCGGATTGCCGGTCACGAGCATGTTCTGGCCAACGGCGGCCAGGTGCGGGTGCTTGATTTCCTTGGCAATCATTCCACCACCCGCCTCATCGACGCCCTGCGTAAATCCAGCCCCCCTGTCTGACCGCCCATGGCCGAACGTTCCGCCTTCGTCGACCACTCGGTCGAATCACTCAGGGTTCCACCCTATTCCATTCACGCCGAACAATCGGTCATCGGTGGTCTGATGATCGATAACCAGACCTGGGATGACGTCGCCGACCGGGTGGACGAAACCGATTTTTACCGCAAGGATCACCGCCTGATCTTCCGGGCCATCAAGCAACTGGCAGAACGGCAGTCGCCGTTTGATGTAGTTACCCTGTCCGAGCAACTGGAAAAATTCGGCTGGCTGGAGGAAGCGGGCGGACTGGCCTATCTGGGGGTTATGGCCCGCGATACGCCATCGGCAGCCAACATTCGGGCTTACGCCGACATCGTGCGGGAAAAATCGGTTCTGCGCCAGTTGATTCATTCCGGAACCGAGATTTCCGATTCGGGTTTTAATCCGGAAGGGCGTGAACTGGCCCAGTTGCTGGAAGAGGCCGAACAAAAAGTCTTCAACATTGCTGACCAGCGGCGCAAGGGCGGAACCGGATTCACCCCCATCAAGCAGTTGCTGGCCCGAACCATGGAGCGGATTGATGCCCTCTACAAGATGGACGGTCACATCACCGGGGCAGCGACCGGCTTCACCGATCTGGACGAAAAAACCTCCGGCCTGCAACGGTCTGATCTCATCATCGTGGCCGGGCGTCCGTCGATGGGCAAAACCACCTTCGCCATGAACATTGCCGAACACGTTGCCATCAGCAGCCAGCAACCGGTTGCCGTATTCAGCATGGAAATGCCGGGCGAGCAACTGGCCATGCGCATGATGTCCTCGCTGGGGCGTATCGACCAGCACCGGGTGCGTACCGGCAAACTGGAAGATGACGAATGGCCACGCATGATCTCTGCCGTCAACATACTGTCGGACACCCGGTTATTCATTGACGACACCGGCGGGTTGACGCCGATTGAAGTCCGGGCTCGCTGCCGCCGTCTGGCCCGGGAAAACGGGCCGCTCGGACTGGTATTGCTGGATTATCTGCAGTTGATGAAATCACCCGGCAGCGATAACCGGGTCAATGAAATCTCGGAAATTTCCCGCTCGCTCAAGGCCCTGGCCCGGGAAATGAGCGTGCCGGTGATCGCCCTGTCGCAGCTCAACCGCAGCCTGGAAAACCGCCCCAACAAACGTCCGGTCATGTCAGACCTGCGTGAATCGGGGGCACTGGAACAGGACGCCGATGTCATCATGTTCATCTACCGGGATGAAGTCTATAACCCGGAATCACCCGACAAGGGCATTGCCGAGATCATCATCGGCAAACAGCGTAACGGTCCCATCGGAACCGTCAGGCTCACCTTTCTGGGGCAATACACCCGTTTCGAGAATTTCATTGCCGATCCCTACGCCAACGAGGATTACGCGGAATGAGCGTCAATGCCTGCATCCGGCTGGATCTGGCTGCGGTTCGGCACAATCTGGCCACCGTCCGGGCCCGGGTACCCGGTGCCCGGGTGCTGGCAGTCATCAAGGCCGATGCCTATGGGCATGGCCTGCTTCGCATCGCCAAAACCCTGGACAGCGTGGAAGGATTCGCGGTGGCCCGACTGGATGAAGCCCTGGCTCTGCGCCATGCCGGGATGTCGCAACGCATCGTGGTACTACAGGGCTTCGTCGAACCGCCTGAACTGGAACTGATGAGCCAGCATGCCCTGGAGCCGGTTATTCATGCCGGTTTTCAGGTCGGGCAACTGGAACAGGCCAGCGGCATCCAGCCGCTGCCGGTATGGATGAAACTGGATACCGGCATGCACCGTCTGGGTTTTATGGCAGGGGAAGTGAGCGGGTATTACCGGCGTCTGAGTCAGTGCCCGACGGTGCGACAACCGGTTCACCTGATGACCCACCTGGCCAGTGCCGATGAGCCCGACAGTTCCGATACCCCCAACCAGCTTCATGCGTTTCGTGAACGCCTGCGCGGATACCCGGGCGAACAGTGCATCGCCAACTCGGCCGGGATTCTGGCGTGGACTGCAACCCACACCGCCTGGATACGGCCGGGCATCATGCTGTACGGGGTCTCTCCCTTCGCCGGACGTACCGGCGAGCAGGAAGGTCTCAGGCCGGTGATGAGCTTCCGCACCCGCCTCATTGCCCTTAAAAACCTGCCGACAGGTGCCCGGGTTGGCTATGGCGGCGACTGGGTTTGCAGTCGCCCCACCCTGATGGGAATCGCCGCCGTCGGGTACGGGGACGGTTATCCCCGTCACGCCGTGGCAGGAACCCCGGTGCTGGTCAGGGGCCAACGGGTACCGTTGATCGCCCGGGTCTCAATGGACATGATCAACCTTGATCTCACCGACTGTCCCGGGGTGGCCGCAGGCGACGAAGTCATTTTGTGGGGAGATGGATTGCCGGTGGAAGAAGTGGCCCGTCATGCCGGCACGATTCCCTATGCCCTGCTTTGCGGCATTACCCAGCGGGTCAAGCGGATCACCTGAGTCTGTGGGTGGTCGCCTGTTGCCATTCATTGTTACAATTCATCCACTGAATCCATCCACCACCCCATAATGGCCCCATGAACGCATTTCCGGAGTCCCCTCCCGTCAACCACAATCCCTACAATACCGATGATCTCCGCATCACGGCCATGAAGGAAGTCATCCCGCCCTGCCAGTTGCACGAGGAATTTCCGATTGATCAGGCCGCCGCCCTGACCACCCTGGTTGCCCGTGGCGACATACACAACCTGCTGCAGGGGCGTGATGACCGTTTGCTGGTCATCATGGGTCCGTGTTCCATTCATGATCCGGTTGCCGCCCTGGTGTACGCCGAGCGTTTGCTGGAACAGAAGCAGCGGTTTGCGGCGGATCTGGTCATCGTGATGCGGGTCTATTTCGAGAAACCCAGAACCACCGTAGGCTGGAAAGGATTGATCAACGATCCCGACCTTGATGAAAGCTTCAACATCAACAAGGGTCTGCGTCTGGCCCGCAAGCTGTTGCTGGATGTCAACCAGCGCGGCATGCCTTCGGCAACCGAGTACCTTGATCTCATCACACCCCAGTATGTTTCCGACCTGATTGCCTGGGGGGCCATCGGAGCCCGAACCACCGAAAGCCAGGTACACCGTGAACTGGCCTCAGGGTTATCCTGCCCGGTGGGTTTCAAGAACGGAACCGACGGCGGGGTGAAAATCGCCATTGACGCCATTGGTGCCGCCCGCAAGCCGCACCATTTTTTGTCACTCACCAAGGCCGGGCACTCGGCGATTTTTTCCACCACCGGCAACGAAGACAGTCACATCATTTTGCGGGGCGGCAAGGATCACACCAATTACGATCCTGCCAGTGTGGCCGCCGTGGCCGAGGCACTGACTGCCGCCGGTTTCAGACCAAACATCATGATTGATTTCAGCCATGCCAACTGCCAGAAGCACTATCAAAAGCAGGTAGACGTGGCCCGCGCCGTGGCCCGGCAGATTGCAGACGGCGACCGGCGCATTTTTGGCGTGATGGTTGAGAGCCATCTCAACCCCGGCAACCAGCCGCTCACACCGGATCAACCGCCGCTGTACGGTCTGAGCATTACCGACCCCTGTCTGGGGTGGGACGACAGCGTTACCGTACTGGACATTCTGGCCACTGCGGTCAGGCAGCGCCGACTTACCCAATCCTTAACGTGATACATGCCCGCCTGCAGCGGGCTTTTGAGGTTTTTCAATGCACATTATTGTCAATGGCGAATCCCGCCCGGTGGAACAGGGCGATACGCTGACTGATCTGATAGCCGCCCTGGGGCTGAACGACACCCGCATTGCGGTGGAATACAACGGAGCTATCGTGTCACGCAGCCAGTATGACGCCACCCCTCTGCACGAGGGTGATCGGCTTGAGATTGTCAAGGCGATCGGTGGCGGTGAAGACGATTGCTGGAGTGTGGCCGGACGACGTTTTCAGTCACGGCTACTGGTCGGAACCGGCAAGTACCGGGACATGGAACAAACCCGTCTGGCCATTGCAGCCTCGGGGGCAGAAATCGTCACCGTGGCCATCCGTCGCAGCAATATCGGCCAGACACCCGGCGAACCCAACCTGCTGGATGTCATACCGCCCGATCAATACACCCTGCTCCCCAATACGGCCGGGTGTTACACCGCCGAAGATGCCATCCGCACCTGCCGCCTGGCGCGGGAACTGCTCGACGGCCACCGACTGGTCAAACTGGAAGTTCTGGGCGATCCCAAAACCCTCTACCCTGACGTACAGGGCACGCTGGAAGCCGCCCGCACCCTGGTAGCCGAAGGCTTTGAAGTCATGGTGTATACCACCGACGATCCGGTCATGGCCAAACGGCTGGAGGCGGTGGGCTGTGTTGCCGTCATGCCCCTGGCGGCTCCGATTGGCTCCGGTCTGGGAATCCGCAATCCCTACAACATACTTACCATCCTGGAGAATGCCCGGGTTCCCATTCTGGTCGACGCCGGTGTGGGTACGGCCTCGGATGCGGCCATCGCCATGGAACTGGGCTGCGACGGCGTTTTGATGAATACGGCCATTGCCGAAGCCCAACAACCCGTCCTCATGGCCGGTGCCATGAAAAAAGCCATCGAAGCCGGACGCGAGGCATTTCTGGCCGGTCGCATGCCCAGACGCCGCTATGCCTCGGCTTCCTCGCCTGAAACCGGCCTGTTTTTCTGATTGCTCATGGCAACGAACACCGGCAAAAAAGTGGCACCCCCGGCGCAGGATCTGGCCGATGTCCTGATGAAGGGACTGCGGGAATCAGCCTTCCTGTTTCACGTCGGCGTTGCCTTGTTCCTGCTGATCGCCCTGCTGACCTTCAACCCTGCTGATCCGGGATGGTCACACAGTGGCACCGGCCAGCCCGTCATCAACGCGGCGGGCCGGATGGGAGCCTGGCTGGCTGATTTGCTGCTCTCCCTGTTCGGAATCACCGCCTATCTGTTTCCCTTTCTGGTATCGGGTTACGCCTACACCCTGTTCAGGGAACGGGTGGTACGGGACGCATCCGAATCACTGCCGTTTTACCTGCGCTGGCTGGGATTTGCGATTGCTGTCACAGCGGGGGCCGCACTGGCCGATATTCACGTTCCCCGGGTTCCGCTGGCCCTGCCGGAAACCAGCGGTGGTATTCTGGGACAGGAGACGGCAAACCTGATGGCCACTGACCTGGGCTCCACCGGTACCAGCATCCTGCTGATCGTGGGGTTTCTGGCCGGGGTATCACTCCATACCCGGTTGTCCTGGCTGGCACTGATTGACGGGATAGGACACGTGGTTTTGCAGTCGATTGACTGGCTCGGGCAATTATTCAGGCCTGTCCTGGCGGCCGGTTCGGCTGCATCGGGGCCACCCGCCCCGGAGTCCGCCGGTAACCGGGAGAAACGCGAACGGGTACCGGTCAACCGCAAATCCGGGGCGCAGGCGGAACGATCAGCCCGGGAAGCGCAGGAACCACAGCAACCGCGCGAGACCCGGCCGGTCATCGTCGCCTCACCGCCCGCCTCACCGCCCGCCCCTGCCAAACCGGCTGCCGACAGGGAATCGGTTGCCACCCCCTCCAACCAACCCGCCAGATCCCCTCAACCGGTCGCCCTGGCCAACCCGGGGCAACTACCCCCGCTTGAACTGCTCAACGACACCGCCCCCGGCGTCCGGGGCTATTCGGATCAAGCCCTGGAGCAGATGTCCGAACTGGTGGAATCCATTCTGGCCGATT
>CAIVXW010000321.1 GCA_903910005.1 uncultured Methylococcaceae bacterium | reverse complement strand
CCGATAAAAACCGAATGCGGCATGAGATCAACCCTGACACGGGTCTCGCTGTGAGTGCCCTGGTAGAAGAGGGTCTCCTGCGGCAGCCATTCCAGTCGGGCCTGATCCTCCAGGCGGAGTCTGACCGTCTGGCTCGCCCGCCGTCCATCGCTACGGTAAAACTTGCCGGCAGCCGGTGTGGTGATCAGGTCATGCGCGGTTGCCTGCACCGCAATATCAATGGCGAGACAGTCACCGCCCACTACACCGCCGGGTGGGTGCAGCAGGTAGACATGACAGACATCGCCTTCGGGGTAGAACGGCCTTTGTACCGTCAGCGGGCCATGACGGGTTTTGCGTGACAATAACGTCCGCTCGCCCTGTCTGGAAAAGCCCAGATGCAGGTTGGCCTGCCAGGCGGATGGGTTCATGGGGCATTCCCCATGATTCGGAGCGCGGACACAGCGGATGGCATGAATGATGGCACCGGGCCAGGTGGTATCGAGTAAAGCGGCAGGCTCAAACCGTCAGGTATTCCCTGATCAGGTCCTGGTTGAGATTTTCCATGGCATCTTCCGCTACGACACGGCCTTTGTCCATCAGACAAAACTGGCTGGCCACCCGTCTGGCGAAAGGCAGTTTCTGTTCGACCAGCAGTACCGTCACCCCCAGCTCGTGATGGATGCGGGCAATGGCTGCGTGAATCTCCGCCTTGATCTCATGATGTTCAATCGGCAGAGACCTGTTCCGGCCCCGGTTGAGGCTCAGAATGACATCGCCGATTTCGCTGACGATATTGGGTTGTATGCCTTCGGTCGGTTCGTCCAGTATCAGCAGTTTGGGTTGCAAGACCAGGGCCCGGCCGATGGCCAGTTGCTGTTGCTGACCGCCGGAGAGATCACCGCCCCGGCGTTTCAGCATCTGCTTCAGTACCGGGAAGATGTCAAAAATGTGGTCAGGTACCTGACGGATGTTGGCGGCCCTGAGCCCGGTTTTCAGATTTTCCTCGACGCTCAGCAACGGAAAAATCTCCCGTCCCTGCGGCACGTAACCGATGCCTGCACGGGCTCGCTGTTCTGCTTTCAGTTCCGGAAGGTTTTGCCCCTGAAACAGGATCTCCCCTGAACGCACCGGGATGAGCCCCATGATGGCTTTCAGCAGGGTGGTTTTGCCGACCCCGTTGCGGCCCATGAGACACATGCAGGCCCCTTCAGGAATGTCCAGGTTGAGATTCCAGAGGGTGTGGCTTTCGCCGTAGTATTGTTCGATTGCACGCAGTTTCAGCATCACGCCCCCAAATAAACCTGGATGACCCGTGGGTCGTTTTGCACGTCGTCCATAGTGCCTTCCATCAATACGCTGCCCTCATGCAACACCGTGACTTTGCGGGCAATGGAGCGGACGAAGGCCATGTCATGTTCCACCACAATCACGGAATGCTGCCCGGCCAGTGACTGGAGGAGTTCTGCGGTGCGTTCCGTTTCCTGATGCGTCATGCCGGCAACCGGTTCATCCACCAGCAAAACCCGGGGTTTTTGCATCAGCAACATGCCGATTTCCAGCCATTGCTTTTGGCCGTGCGACAGGGTTCCGGCCCTCAAGGTGCGGCAGTTTTGCAAACCGATGGTCTCAGCCACGGCATCAATGGCCGCGCGCTCGGTGCCCTTGAGCCGGGCAAACAGGGTGGGCCACACCCGCTTGTCGGTATGCATGGCCAGTTCCAGATTTTCAAACACGCTCAGTTGTTCAAACACGCTGGGCTTTTGAAATTTGCGGCAAATGCCGGCATGGGCAATGGCTGGCTCATCCAGGGAGAGCAGATCGGTGGTCTGTCCAAAAAACACCGTACCACGGTCGGGACGGGTTTTGCCGGTGATAACGTCCATCAGGGTGGTTTTGCCGGCTCCGTTCGGCCCTATGATGCAGCGTAGTTCGCCTTCATCAATGTACAGGTTGAGATTGTTCAGGGCGCGAAATCCGTCGAAGCTGACGGTGACATCTTCCATATAAAGGATGGGATGCAGTCCGACCACCGGTTCATCACTGTCCAGTGGTTTTTGCAGGAGCGTGGTCATGCGTGTTCTCTCCTGTGCCGTTGCCAAAAGCCCACCAGTCCATCGGGCAGAAAGAGGGTCACCACAATGAAGATGGTGCCGAGCGCGAACAGCCAGACTTCAGGCAATACTGCCGTGAAGACCGTTTTGCCGTAGTTGACCAGGATGGCACCCAGCAGGGCACCGTACAGGGTACCGCGTCCGCCCACGGCGACCCAGATGACGATTTCCAGCGAGTTGAGCGGAGAAAATTCACTGGGGTTGATGATGCCGACCTGTGGAACGTAGAGTGCCCCGGCGATGCCCGCCAGTATGGCTGAAAAAACGAAGATCCAGAGTTTGAACATTTCGACCCGGTAGCCCAGAAAGCGTACCCTGGATTCAGCATCGCGCACCGCCAGAACGACCCGCCCCAGTTTGGAACGAACTACCGCCCGTGCCGCCAGGTAGGCGAGGGCGACGCTCAGGGCGGTGACGGCAAAGAGTACATCGCGGGTGGCATCCTGTTGCAGGTTGTAACCCAGAATGTCCTTGAAGTCGGTCAGGCCGTTGTTGCCACCAAAGCCCATTTCATTGCGGAAAAAGGCCAGCATCAAGGCATAGGCCAGGGCTTGGGTAATGATGGAAAGATAAACGCCGGTGACCCGGGAGCGGAAAGCCAGCCAGCCAAACACGAAGGCCAAAACCGCCGGAGCCAGCACGATCATGAGCAGGGCATAGGCGAAATGATCGAATCCCAGCCAGTACCAGGGCAGGGTCTGCCAGTTCAGAAAAACCATGAAGTCCGGCAGCAACGGGTTGCCATACACGCCGCGTTCGCCGATCTGCCGCATCAGGTACATGCCCATGGCATAGCCACCCAGGGCAAAAAAAACTCCGTGCCCGAGACTCAGTATGCCGCAATAGCCCCAGACCAGATCAAGGGCCAGGGCCAGCAGGGCAAAGGTGAGGTATTTGCCGAGAAGCGATACGGTGTAGGTGGAAAAATGCAGGGCCGAGCTTTCCGGTAGCAGCAGGTTGCCCAGTGGTATGAGCAGCAGTGCTGCCAGCAGGGCCATCACCCGGTATAACACGGGTTTGTCGAGAGGTAATGCGGGGAAAGACATGGATCAGGACTCCGCTGCGCGGCCCTTCTGGGGAAAAAGTCCCCGGGGGCGTTTCTGTATGAACAGGATGATGAAAACCAGCACCAGTATTTTGGCCAGCACGGCACCGGAATAAGGCTCAAGAAACTTGTTGGCAACGCCCAGGGTAAAACCGGCGACCAGGGTTCCCCACAGGTTTCCCACGCCACCAAATACCACCACCATAAAGGAATCAACAATATAGGCCTGCCCCAGATTGGGACCTACGTTGGTCAACTGGCTTAAGGCCACGCCGGCGACTCCGGCAATACCGGAACCCAGTCCGAAGGTCATGGCATCCACCCGGGCGGTGGGTATGCCCATGGCCCGGGCCATGGCCCGGTTCTGGGCGACGGCCCTGACCTCAAGGCCCAGACGGGTACGCTTGAGGATTTGCAGCAGCAGGATAAATACCAGAAGGCAAAACAGCAGAATGTAGAAGCGGTTGAGTGTCAGCGAGAGGGCCTCGTTGATCTGCCAGGAGCCGCTCATCCAGTCCGGCGTGCTGACGCTGCGGTTTAAGGGCGAAAAGATGCTGCGTACCAGTTGTTGCAGAAAAAGGCTGACCCCGAAGGTCGCCAGCAGGGTTTCCAGTGGGCGGCCATACAGGAAGCGGATGATGCCGCGTTCAATGGCAATGCCGACCAAAGCCGAGATCAGGAACGCGGCAGGGATGGCGACAAACAGCGAGAGTCCGGGTTGTTCCGGCAGCAGTTGCTGTACGACATACGTGGTGTAAGCACCCAGCATCATCAGCTCGCCGTGGGCCATGTTGATCACCCCCATGACGCCAAAGGTAATGGCCAGTCCTATGGCAGACAGCACCAGAACAGCCCCCAGGCTCAGTCCGAAAAAGACGGTTTCCAGGGCACTGTTCATGGCCAGGCGGGTTTCGATTTTGGCCAGGGTGATTTGGGCGGTGTGACGGATGTCTGCATCAGGCTCGACAAACCGTCCTTCCTCGTCTTTTTCCAGCAAGGCTGTCAGACGATTGCGTATGCCCGAATCCAGTTGCCCCTGGAGGGATTCAATGGCATTGAGACGCAGGGGTTTGGCGGGGCTGTCGAGATCTGCCAGGGCCAGGGTGAGACGGATGGCTTCCCGTACCCGGGGGTCTGTTTCAATTTGCTGGCGCGAGCGAACCAGGGCCAGATCATGTTCATCGGCGGATGCCCGCATGGCCAGTACGGCCTTGAGCCGTTGCTCAGGGTCTTCAATATTCAGTTGCAAACGGCCTATGGTTTCACGCAGGGTGCTGCGGAGGGCGTTGTTGAGGCTGATTTTCCGGAGTTCAAATTTGCTGGCAACACCGAGAGCCGTGTCATCCATAACCGAACGGAGGGTGATGCCTTCGCTGCCGGAGTCCCCGTAAACCATTTGTCCATCGGCCTTCCGACTGTACAACCGGCCGTCCAGCAGGGCCTGCAGAACCGGGGTGACGCGGGGGTCATTGACGGCGGCGAACGACTCAATGCGGCTGCCGAGGTCGTTCAGGGCGGATTCCTGGATGGATTTGAGTCCGTCGCCAAAGGCATTGGCTGCCAGTGTCCTGATGGGCATACACAGGCTGAACAGGGTAAAAACAAGGAACAGTACGCCCCGGATGGGGGCAAGACGGGTGGGGAGGACAGGTGCGGGCGTGTTTGGGGTAGTCATGGTGTCTTGAACGAATCAGGCCAGGTAGGGTTACGTGACAGTGCCCCGGGGGGGTGAGGGCTTCCTGCCCTCACGGTGTTCCGTTCTGTTCCGGGGGGCGGGAAACCCCTGTCCCCGGAGGCCATCCATAGCCCGATATCAATCACGTGAATTCGGGATAAGGCATGGGGGCAGATGCGAATGGCGAATGGCGAATGGGCGGTATGGATTGCTGGTTGGTATGCGGTACTGACTCGCCACTGGTTCCAACGAGCCGCCAGGATAGCCGCGCTCCCGGCATACCACTCGCCATTCACCACCTACCATTTGCCATTTCCCTGGCCCGAACTGATGTCAATACGTCTGACCGGAACATTTTTTGGTTTTGGTATTGTAGTTTCCGCAGTTGATGGGCGGGGTCCAGTCAGCAACGATGGGCTTGCTTTCCGGCAGGAAGTCTGACCAGGCATCGCCATCCACCAGTTTTTTGGTTTGCCATACTACCTGGAACTGGCCGTCATCCTGGATTTCGCCAATCAGGACGGGCTTGCTGATGTGGTGGTTGGACAGCATTTTTGAGGTGCCGCCGGTGAGGTTGGGGAATTCCGTACCAATGATGGCCTTGGCTACGGCATCGGTGTCGGTTGATTTGGCTTTTTCAACCGCCTTGACCCACATGTTGAAACCAACGTAATGGGCTTCCATCGGGTCGTTGGTGACGCGCTGCCTGTTTTTGGTGAACTGCTGCCACTTGGTGATGAACGCCGCATTTTCCGGGGTATCCACACTCATGAAGTAGTTCCAGGCAGCCAGATGGCCGACCAGCGGTTTGGTATCCACACCGGACAATTCTTCTTCACCCACCGAGAACGCCACCACCGGAATTTTTTCGGCGGAAATGCCCTGGTTGCCCAGTTCCTTGTAGAAGGGGACGTTGGCATCGCCGTTGATGGTTGAAACCACAGCGGCTTTTTTACCGGTAGAGCCGAACTTCTTGATGTCTGCCACGATGCTCTGCCAGTCTGAGTGACCGAACGGCGTGTAATTGATCATGATGTCCTTTTCCTTGACGCCCTTGGCTTTCAGGTAGGCTTCCAGAATTTTGTTGGTGGTTCTGGGGTAGACGTAATCTGTGCCTGCCAGTACCCAACGCTTGACCTTGAGATCATTCATCAGGTAGTCCACCGCCGGAATGGCCTGCTGGTTGGGGGCGGCACCGGTGTAAAACACGTTTTTCGAGGATTCCTCACCTTCATATTGCACCGGATAGAACAGCAGGCCGTTCAGTTCCTCGACGACCGGCAGCACGGATTTACGCGATACCGATGTCCAGCAGCCAAAGATGGCGGCAACCTTGTCCTTGCTGATGAGTTCGCGGGTTTTTTCGGCAAACAGCGGCCAGTTGGAGGCGGGATCGACCACGACGGGCTCCAGTTTTTTGCCGAGCAGACCACCCTTCCTGTTTTGTTCGTCAATCAGCATCAGCATGGTGTCTTTCAGTGTGGTTTCACTGATGGCCATGGTGCCTGACAACGAATGCAGGATGCCCACCTTGATGGTGTCCTCTGCGGCCAGTGCAGAACCGGCCAGAAGCGACAGGCCGACCCCCAGGGCCAGACTGGCCAGCTTTTCGGGAAACGATAGACGTGATTCGGTCATGGATACTATCCTCGATTAAGTGTAGGAAAGACAGGAGATTTGCCGACTGCACGCCATTCTGCTGAAGGGCATGCAGCCGGAGCGGGGATTGCAGGAAACCTCCGTCAGGAGATTCCCTTACGCAACAGTGATGCCTGGCCAGCGGTGTCGCGAAGCAGGCATCCCTGGATCATCCCTAGATTTGTAACTGGAAGCCCAACTGAACCGAAGAAACCCGACTACCCGATGCCGTGGCAGTGTAGTTGAGACCCTTGGTTGCCAGATCGCCATAGTCATACATCAGCATGACCTTGGCATTGTGGCTGTCGATGATGTAGTTGAGACCGACTTCGTAGTTTTCACGGGTGGCACTCTGGACAGGATCGACATTCACATAGCGAATGTAGGGCTGGAATTGCCCGACCCAGACCTTGTCAGGCAGGAGGTACATGGCACTGACATCGTAGGCACCGCCCTCAAACATGGAGAATCCGCCGCCCGCCAGGCGCGAAGCCATGCTGTAACCGCTGATACCGTAGTTTTTGTATTCGCCGTTCAGCGTGACCACACCCATGTCGGCCAGCGGTTTTTCAAACAGAACGTCTATTGCCGTCCCCCGGAACGTGCCCTTGTCGGTGACGGTGCCGGCACCGTCTTCCTGATACTGGTTGGAAACACCTACGGTCAGGATGTCGCCGCCCTTGCCGTAGTAAGTGCCCGAGGTGTAGTAGCCCGGGTTCTTCTCCACGTCCAGGAAGTTGTAGGCAAAGCGTTGTGCGTAGAGAATGTTGTCATCATTGTTGGCACCGCCACGCAGACCCCTGAAGAAGCCGACTGCGTATTGCAGATGGCCATCCAGCACGGAACCCCAGAACGTGGCACCGTCATCACGGCCATAAGAACCGGCTGAAGTGCCGTCGTTGCGGATGGTCAGGTTATAGTCGGAAGGCTCGAACGGGGTACCCTTGCTGTAAATGCCATATACGGCACTGTAGAACGGGCCGTTCATTTCACGGCGTTCAGCCGGTACCAGCATGCGCCCCATCCAGAGGTTGAACAGGGGGTCCACTTCCACCTTGCCGATGACATCCAGGATACGCATTTCGCCACCGTTGCCACAGGTTTGGCATTCGGTGTTGAATTCAAGCTTGAAGTATTTATGGACTTGTCCGTTCAGGTACAGACGGATATTGTCGAGATTGAAGTCATTTGACCACTTTTGAGCGTTGGCTGCCGATTCGCTCGCCGAGAAGCTGGTTCTGAGCCCGGCTCCGATGCTGACCCACTTGGTGTCGTCGATCTTGAACGTGGCACCGGCTTCTGACAGCGGAGAGTAAACCGCTGCGGCAGCGACGAGGGCACCGGAGACCAGTGCCGTGCCCAAGGTGTTACCCGCTCGGTCGAATGTTAAGGATACGGTCTTCTGCATAAGGATTTCCCCCTGGGTTTAACTACGTAGACGACCGAATTAAATGGCTTCAGGTGCGGGTTCGCCAATCAGTCAGATGACGTATTTTGGGGGTGTTTGGTTCGGTTTAGAGTGATTTGATGTATTTTCGGGTCTGATTCTTGCTGAATGTTTTGACAGATTTCACTGTCTTGCCGGAAACCAACACCTCATGAGATTCAGTTGCCTGCTTCCCCTGCTGGTCAGCCTGCTGGCCTGTACTCCCGCCCTCAAACCCGAAGGTTCCCCGCCTCGCCCGGAGTCGGTCGGTGCCATTCTCCTGCGCCTGGAACCTGACAATCTGGATACCGCCAGCCTGGATAAACTGGCCGCGCAGGTGGCTGCCAATCTGGCCGGTTGGGGCTATGCCATCGACGGTACAGCCGACAGCCAAACCCGCTACACCCATTCGATGTGGGTGAGTGTCGGGCAGATTGATCGGCAAAGTACACCCACCGGTTTCTCCTTTGGCGTGGGCAACTCCGATCCCAGATCCCCCGACTTTCAGCGGGCGGAGGTGTTGCCGGTGACCTGTCGCCTGGAATCAAACACGAATGCCCAACAATCTGCCCGGGTAACACTCCGCTTCGTGGCTGAAGACGTATTGAAGACCGCCGCATCCGCCCAAGCCGGTGCAAAACTGGGGGTTTGGGTGAACCACATTGGAACAGCCTGTTTCAATCTGTTAAGCGACCTGCGTATCAAGCGGCCCAGGCAAGCGGCCCAGGCGACTCAATCCGGGGCAGAATCCAGCCCGGCCACGCCCGCCTGGATACCCGAAGTCCGCATTGAAGTCAGAAAAAAGCCGCTGCCACCACAGGCGGCCCCCCCCTCCGCGCCGACCGTGCCGGATCAACCGACCCAGGCCAGACCGGCTGTCGCCCCCCCCAAGTCCCAGGCCCACGGGCCATCAGCAACCCGGCCCGTTGAGCCGGCTCTCCAGACCGAAACGCAGGACGATGAAGGCCGCAAGCAGATCATCATCCACAACCAGGGGTCGCCCGTCATTCTGGAATTTGGTTACGAGCGAAAATAGGCGCAGCACGTTGCGCGGCCCTCCCCGGCGGGGAGGGTCTCAGTCCGTGATCACGGCAAACCCGTGAGCCGGTACGGCCCACCCGTTGCCGGATGACGTCCAGGCTCAGAGCCTGCCGCCCCTCAGGCGATATCCTCAAGACGAACCCCTCATGAAACCTATCAGCCAGCAGACCATTGTCGGCGTGCGGCGTGACTACAACGCCTGGGTCGCCGATGAAACCATGGAGGATTACGCCCTCCGGTTCGCGCCGCGTTCATTCCGTAAATGGTCGGAATTCCGGGTGGCCAACACCGCCTTTGGCTCCATTTCCTTTCTGATGCTGGAGGCCATCGGCGGCTTTCTGGCCATCCACTACGGCTTTGCCAATGCCTGTTTTGCCATACTGACGGTAGGCTTCATCGTGTTTTGTAGCGGGCTGCCCATCAGTTATTACGCGGCCCGTTACAGCATTGACATGGATTTGCTGACGCGAGGGGCTGGCTTCGGCTATATAGGCTCCACCCTCACCTCGCTTATTTACGCCACCTTCACCTTTGTATTGTTTGCCCTGGAAGCCTCGATCATGTCGCTGGCTCTGGTGCTTTATTTTGATATCACCCTGGCCTGGGCGCATGTCATCAGTGCCCTGGTCGTGATTCCACTGGTGGCCTACGGAGTCACCACCATCAGTCGCTTGCAGCTTTTTACCCAGCCTGTCTGGCTGGTGCTGATGATCAGCCCCTTTGTGGCGGTGCTTCTGCGCGAACCCGACACCCTGACCGAAGCCTTGCTGTTTCAGGGGCTGGCAGGGCATCCCCGCCATTTTGATGCCCTGCTGTTCGGCAGTGCCTGCACGGTGGCTTTTTCCATGGTGGCCCAGATTGGCGAGCAGGTGGATT
>CAIVXW010000320.1 GCA_903910005.1 uncultured Methylococcaceae bacterium | reverse complement strand
GGGAAAACAAAATTTAATGACAAAGGAAAAAATCCGGGAGATGTTTGGGGTGACATAAAGCAGCTCACATACAAATCAAAGGAATTAGTGAGTCGAGATGCGCTCAACACTATTCAAAAACCAGAAAAGCTAATAGAACGTTTAGTCCTTGCTAGCTCTAATCCGGGCGATCTGGTATTAGATCCCTTTGCTGGTGTCGGAACATGCCCTGTTGTGTGCAAACGAAACTCACGGCGATTTATTGCTTTTGAATTGAATCAGGAATACGTGGATGCCGGAAATGAAAGACTTGAGTTGCTTAACTATGGACAACATGTTTTGAGGTTCTCAAATGTTGCATGAAGGCTACAGAAAAATAATTGGCCTGGTTCTAGAAGCGGCAAGAATTGCTAGAACAGTAGGTATCCAGAACATTTTGCAGCCAGGTCTGGTTAAGGAAATGATCATTGCCGATCACCTTGGTCACAAGCTCATAACAACCAAGAGGGATGCTGATGCGTGTTCTGCGAGCGATCCATCAATTCTATACGAGTACCTATCTTGTAAAGAAGGTGGCACTGGTCAGTTTGACAGAATGTTTAAGGAGCCTCCTGAAAAAAGGGCAGAGTCACTCTATCGCATCAGTCGAAATGAAAAAGTCTTCTTCGCAGTTTTCTATGGGCACGAACAAACGAAGGCCAAGGTCATTTACGAGCTTGCCCCAGAAGTAGTTATTCATGAAACAGAACGCCAACTAGATGCAAGCCGTAATGCCATTTCCCATGTTGGATTTACGGAAGCGTGGGTACGCAGAAACGGAACTGTTGTTTATAAAGACCCTGATCTGGCTAACTGAACGCATGCTTCGCCGCAAAGCGTGATAGCCGCGTTCCCACAGGCGAAACCCGCCAAACCCTCAGCATGCCGGTTGCAGGCGATAGCGTGCAGGAAAGTAGCGAGCAATTCAAAATCCTGTTGAGTCATGTGCAGAATGCCAAACTCGGTGCCGAGAGTGCCCTGGGCAGAATAACCAACGACGATATCAGCGGCGTAAGCTTCGACGGGTTTGAAATGACCCTGACCGATGCGACGGACAACTTGCAGGGCAGTTATCGAAATGACTGGCTGGACGGTGCAGCGGGCAATGACACCCTGACCGGAAACGGTGGGACGGATTTACTGATTGGTAACGTCGGCGACGATACCTTGACGGGTAATGGTACGCTGGATGGGGGATTGGGCAATGCTACTTGATCTGACTTCTGTAACCGCTGGCCCTGAGTTTACTTTGTTACTTGAGTTTGAGAATGGAGAGTGTAGATGCTTTAACATGGCGCCTTATATGGAACAGAAACCCTGGGTGCGTCTCAAATATCCCGAATCATTCCGGGCAGCTTTCATTGAAAACGGTACCGTGGCATGGCCGGGTAACATTGATATTGATCCTGAAACCCTTTATGAATTATCTGTACCCCTGCCGGTAAATTGATTGGATCATGATGGATTTTTATGGCGTTTGAATGAAATACCCTACCCGTAGGGGCGACCGGCGGGTCGCCCCCTGCTTCCCGTTTCCGGCGAGGCAGCGGGTTTGACCCTGGCTCCCTGCCTGACCGATGCGCTTCCTTGCGTCAGCGT
>CAIVXW010000319.1 GCA_903910005.1 uncultured Methylococcaceae bacterium | reverse complement strand
TGATGGCCGATATCCGCAAGGACTACCCCGACACCGTCTTCGTGGCGGAAACACTGGGATGCAGCCCTGAGCAAACCTGTGAAACGGCCCAGGCCGGTTTCGATTTCATCTTCAACAGCTCCAAGTGGTGGGATTTTTCCGGTTCCTGGCTGATTGAGCAGCATCAGGCAACCTGTGGGACGGTGTCGTCCCTGAGTTTCCCGGAAAGCCACGATACGCCGAGGCTTTATTCCGAAACCGCCGGTAATGTGGACGCCCTGCGTCAGCGTTACCTGTTTGCCGGCCTGTTTTCGGCGGGCGTCATGATGCCGATGGGCTATGAGTTCGGCTTTTCCCGGCCACTGCATGTGGTCGATACCCGACCGGATCACTGGGAACAGACCACGGTGGATATCACCGGCTTCATTCGTCACATCAACGGGGTAAAGTCAGACCATCCGGTGTTTAGCGAGGAAACCTGCGCTGAGGTGGTCAATCACCCCAATCCGGCGGTACTCGTGCTGTCCAAAAAATCCCCCACCAATCAGGGCGAGGCGTTGCTGATCCTGAACAAGGATCCGTGGAACTGGCAGCGTTTCCACAGTAACAACCTGTACGACTACCTGAAAACCCGGACATCGCTGGTGGATGTCTCGCCGGACTGGCCCCAGGATTATCTGCCCACCCCGTTTGAATTTGATCTGATGCCGGGTATGGGCCGTATTCTGGTATCGTCCCCACACTGAAAATGAAGGAGATTTACCATGGTCAAAAAAACCACATCATCAAAAACAGGTGCAGGAACCCGGTCGAAATCCGAACCGGTTGTCGTGATGCCATCGTCAAGCAGTCCGGGCAAATCTGCCGCCAGTGGCCCATTACCGGCGACCGGTACGGTTTCCGGCACGCTGGCCAGTCTGGTTGAGGAGGTCAAGCAATCGGCCAAAACCGCGCCGGCAAAGCCTGAAGCGGTTGCAAATCCGGTCGCTGCCGTCAGTGCCGGAACAGCGGCTGACAACACGGTGGCTTCTGTCGATCCAGCAGCGGTTGTCACCCGCAACGTCATCGCCTCGGTACCTGAGACCCCGGCACAACCGAACAGCCCGGTCGAGGTGGCCACACCCGCCGAACTGCCTGCGGTGGCCCCGGTCGAGGCACCGGCCACACCCGCCGAACGGCCTGTGGTGGTCCCGGTCGAGGTATCTGCCACACCCGCCGAACGGCCTGCGGTGGCCCCGGTCGAGGTATCTGCCACACCCGCCGAACTGCCTGCGGTGGCCCCGGTCGAGGTATCTGCCGAAACTACCGGGCTACCACCGGAACCGGAACCTCAACACGTCCACGCCGAACTGGTTTACACCGCCCCGCCCCTGTACATTGTCCACATCACCCCGGAACTGGCTCCGGTCGCCAAGGTGGGCGGACTGGCAGATGTGGTATTCGGGTTGGCCAATGAAATGGAAATCCGGGGTAATTCAGTTGAAGTGATATTACCCAAATACGATTGCCTGCGTTATGACCACATCTGGGGATTGTGCGAAACCTATTCCGACCTGTGGGTACCCTGGTACGGCGGTGCCGTGCATTGCACGGTTTTCTTCGGATTCGTTCATGGCCGCAAGTGCTTTTTCATCGAACCGCACTCGGGCGACAATTTCTTCAACCGGGGCTGTATCTATGGCTTCCGTGATGACGTCATGCGCTTTGCCTTTTTCTCGCGTGCCGCGATGGAGTTTCTGCTCAAATCCGGCAAAAACCCGGCAATCATCCATTGCCATGACTGGCAAACCGCCTTGGTGCCGGTTTTCCTGTTTGAAATTTACAAATATCTGGGCATGACCCACTCCCGGGTCTGTTTCACCATACACAACTTCAAGCACCAGGGTGTGACCGGCGGTCAGGTATTGCAGGCGACCGGTCTCAACCGCCCGGATTACTATGCCCATTACGACCGGTTGCGCGACAACCATAACCCCCATGCCATCAACCTGATGAAGGGCGGGGTGGTCTATTCCAATTTTGTGACTACGGTGTCGCCCCGCCATGCCCATGAAGCCAAGGACCAGGATCAGGGCTTCGGACTGGAACCCACCCTGCACATTCACCACGTCAAGTTTGGCGGGGTGGTTAATGGCATCGACTACAACGTCTGGAATCCTGAAATCGACGGCCATATTCCGGTTCAGTACACAGTAGATAGCCTGGATGGCAAATACGCCAACAAGCGGGCCCTGCGTGAACGCCTGATGATCGCCGACAACGAAAAGCCCATCGTGGCGTTTGTAGGCCGACTGGATCCGCAAAAGGGGCTGGAACTGTTACGTCACGCCATTTACTACACCCTGCAGCAGCGTGGTCAGTTTATTCTGCTGGGTTCCAGTCCCGACGGCCAGATCAACAACTTCTTCTGGGGTTTGAAACACCAGCTTAACGATAACCCGGACGTACATATCGAGATTGGCTTCAACGAGGAATTGTCTCACCTCATTTATGCCGGTGCTGACATCATGCTGGTACCGAGCCGGTTTGAACCCTGCGGGCTGACTCAACTCATCGCCATGAAATACGGAGCCATACCGGTAGTGCGGGAAGTGGGCGGGCTGGCTGATACGGTGTATGACAAGGATTTCTCCCACCGGCCACTGCATGAACGCAATGGCTACCTGTTCCGGGATTATGACCATGCCGGGCTGGAATCAGCCCTGGGGCGTGCCCTGAGTTGCTACTACGACTACCCCGAACATTTCCGCGAACTTATCCGCAACGCCATGCGGCATGATTTTTCCTGGAAAAATCCCGGCCAGGATTATCTCAACATTTACGACTACATCCGGGAAAAATAGCCCCGGCGGTGGACAAGGGGACGCCGTTGCACGACGCTACAAGCCTGCGTGACTGAACATGCGATGACTGGACTCTCCTGATTGGTTCGACAAGGCTCACCACGAACGGGGGCGGGCGGGATGGCCGTGCTAGTCCGCCCCTCGCCATTCGCCAGCAGTGCTGCATCGGCGATACAATGCGCCGGGTTATTGGAGGTTCCACAATGCGTTTGCTTCACACCTCGGACTGGCATCTGGGCCAGACCTTTCACGGTTATGACCGTCAGCATGAACACCGCCAGTTTCTGCACTGGCTGCTTGATACCCTGGA
>CAIVXW010000318.1 GCA_903910005.1 uncultured Methylococcaceae bacterium | reverse complement strand
AGGGTGGATAAGCGAAGCGCATCCACCGATTTGAAGCGCATCCACCGATGCGAAGCGCATCCACCGATGCGAAGCGCATCCACCGACCATCATCATCGCGGGCGAATGTTGCCGCCATGCAGTCTCAAGTTGACTGTACACCCGATGACAGTGAAAATACCCCGCTTTCCAACCGGTCGGCATACAGTCACGCATGACGGGCGATTTTCCTGACGCACAAGTCTTCATTTCCATCCGGAACCTGGTCTTCAGGCGCGGTGATCGGGTCATTTTCGACGGCATTGATCTCGATATTCCGGCAGGGCGGGTAACCGCCATCATGGGTCCCAGTGGCACCGGGAAAACCACCCTGCTGCGTCTGATCGGGGGGCAGTTGAAACCGGACAGCGGTTCCGTCCAGGTCGATGGGCAAATGGTTCACCAACTGCCCACCCGCAAACTGTACGAACTCAGAAAGCGCATGGGCATGTTGTTTCAGACCGGTGCCCTCCTGACGGATCTCAACGTATTCGACAACGTGGCTTTCCCCTTGCGCGAACACACCCGTTTACCTGAATCACTGATCCGGGTGCTGGTTCTGATGAAACTGCACGCGGTGGGCTTGCGGGGGGCGCGTCACCTCATGCCCAGCCAGTTGTCCGGTGGCATGGCCCGGCGGGTGGCTCTGGCCCGGGCCATTGCCCTGGATCCGGCCGTGGTAATGTACGATGAGCCTTTTACCGGGCAGGATCCCATCTCCATGGGGATTCTGGTCAAGCTGATTCATGACCTTAACCAGGAACTGGGGCTGACCAGCATCGTCGTGTCGCATGACGTCAAGGAAACGGCCTCAATCGCGGATTATGTCTACCTCATCTCCGGTGGCCGGGTGATTGGCCAGGGAACACCGGCCAGCCTGGATCATTCGGATTCACCCTGGATACGGCAATTCCTGCACGGAGATGCCGACGGCCCGGTTCCGTTTCATTACCCGGCTCCGCCTTATGCGGACGATTTGCTAACAGCCGACCTTCACCACCCATGCTAGATTTTCTGCAGATTCCCGGGCGCATTACCCTCAACAGCCTGAGAAAGCTGGGACGTGCCAACCTGTTCATGCTCCATGTGCTGGCCGGTATGCCGGAACTGCTGCGACGTCCGGGGCTGGTGGTCAATCAACTGCATTCCCTGGGGGTGTTGACACTGCTGCTGGTCAGCGTATCCGGTTTCTTTGTTGGCATGGTACTGGGTCTGCAGGGGTTCAACGTACTCTCGGATTTTGGTGCGGAGCAGACGCTGGGGGTCATGGTGGCGGCCTCGCTGGTGCGGGAACTGGGGCCTGTGGTCACGGCCCTGTTGTTTTCCGGGCGGGCCGGTTCAGCCCTGACCGCAGAAATCGGCCTGATGAAAGCCACCGACCAGCTTTCCGGCATGGAAATGATGGCGGTCGATCCACTCTGGCGCATCGTCGCTCCGCGTTTTATAGCCGGTTGCCTGTCCCTGCCGCTGCTGGCCTCGGTGTTCAGTGTGGTCGGGGTTTTTGGTGGCTACTTCGTCGGGGTGCGGTTGCTCGGTGTTGACGAAGGTGCCTTCTGGGCACAGATGCACGCCCGGATTGATTTTTACGACGATATCCTCAACGGGGTCATCAAGAGCCTGGTGTTCGGTGTGGTCGTTACCTGGATTGCCGTATTTGAAGGGTACGACGCCATACCCACGGCAGAGGGGGTCAGTCGTGCCACCACCCGCTCGGTGGTCTACTCGGCGTTTGCCGTCCTGGGTTGGGATTTCATACTGACCGCATTAATGTTCGGAGATACCTGATGCAAACATCCCGCCTGCTTGAAATATGGGTAGGTTTTTTTATCGCACTGGGGCTGCTGGCCTTGTTGTTCCTGGCACTGCAGGTCAGCAATCTGGCGGAGTTCACCCCGGATCAGAAAAGTTACAAACTCACCGCCCGCTTTGAGAACATCGGTGCCCTGAGGGTGCGTGCGCCGGTCTCGATTGCCGGTGTCACCATCGGACGGGTCAGCCATATCGGTTATGACCAGCAAAGTTACCAGGCCGTGGTGGAGATGCAGATAGAACCGGCCTATTCCCGTTTGCCGGTCGATACCAGTGCCAGCATACTGACCTCCGGTCTGCTGGGTGAGCAATATGTCGGTCTGAGTCCCGGTGGGGCGGATGAATACCTCAAGGACGGTGATCCGCTTGAACTGACCCAGTCAGCGTTTGTGCTGGAACAAATGATCAGCCGCTTCCTGTTCAGCAAGGCGGAAGGGGAGGGGGCTGCCAAAACCGGCAGTGCCAAGGGGTCTGACGGAGCCGGAGAATGAGTCACAACGCCCCGGTGTCGCGGCAGGCGGGCTTTTTCAGTTTCCTTGAAACCGATCGGGGTTGCTATGCCCTGGAGGGTGATTTGACGCTGGCCACGGCGCAATCGGCCCTCGACAAAACGGCCCGCCTGTTCAAAAAAAACCGCTCGCTGGAATTTGACCTCTCCGGCATCGTAAAGGGTGACAGCGTGGGTGTAGGGCTTCTGCTGGAGTGGCGACGCCAGGCCCATCAGGCCGGTATTTCAATCCGCTACACCCGCTGCCCTGACCAGTTAAAAGCCATGGCCCGGGTAGGCGGGGTGGCGGACTTGCTGCAAATACCGCCTGCCTGAGTACGTCTCCTTCAATTCATACCCCCATTTTCAGACAACCCATGGATAAACTCATCATCACCGGCGGCAACCCCCTGCACGGGGAGCTACGCATCTCCGGTGCCAAAAATGCCGCCCTGCCCATACTGGCTGCCGCCCTTCTGTCAGAAACACCCATCGTCATCGGCAATGTGCCGCACCTGCAGGACATCACCACCACCATGGAACTGCTCGGGCGCATGGGGGTTCATCTGGTGGTGGACGAGAAGCTCAACATTGAAATCGACACCGGCACCATCACCAATTTTTTCGCCCCTTACGAACTGGTCAGAACCATGCGGGCCTCCATCCTGGTGCTGGGACCGTTGCTCAGCCGGTTTGGCAAGGCCGAAGTCTCCCTGCCCGGGGGCTGTGCCATTGGCAGTCGTCCGGTCAACCTGCATTTGCAGGGGCTGGCCGCCATGGGGGCGGACATTCATGTCAGGAACGGTTACATCCATGCCGAGGCCAAACGGCTCAGGGGCTGCCGCATCGTGCTGGACATGGTGACCGTGACCGGCACCGAAAACCTGGTCATGGCGGCTGCCCTGGCCGATGGCACCACCCTGATCGAAAATGCTGCCCGTGAACCGGAAGTGGTCGACCTGGCCAATTTCCTCAATGCCATGGGGGCCAAAATTCACGGTGCCGGAACCGACATCATCGAAATCGAGGGCGTCACCGCCCTGTCCGGGCAGGGTGCCCACTACAGTATCCTGCCGGATCGCATCGAAACAGGCACCTATCTGGTCGCCGCTGCCATGACCGGTGGCAAGGTACGCCTGAAGAACACCCGCCCCGACCTGCTGGATGCCGTCCTGTTCAAACTGAAAGAGGCCGGTGCCGACATCACCACCACCGATTCCACCATCGAACTGGACATGCACGGACGCCGTCCGTTGTCGGTTTCACTGCGTACGGCCCCTTATCCGGCCTTTCCCACCGATATGCAGGCCCAGTTTACCGCCATGAACAGCGTGGCTGACGGTGTGGGCGTCATCACTGAAACCGTCTTCGAGAACCGGTTCATGCACGTCCAGGAGATGCAACGCATGGGGGCCGACATTGCGCTGGAATCCAATACGGCCATCATTCGCGGTCGGCAGGGGCTCACCGCTGCACCGGTCATGGCCACCGACCTGCGTGCCTCGGCCAGCCTGGTTCTGGCCGGCCTGGTGGCCGAAGGCCAGACGGTGGTCGACCGCATCTATCACATTGACCGGGGCTACGAATGTATCGAGGAAAAACTCTCCCAGTTGGGGGCCGAGATCAGACGGGTACCCCACTAACCTCAGCCGGTAACTTGACATGCTCACCCTGGCCGTATCCAAAGGTCGCATTTACGACGAAACCGTCCCGTTGCTGAAGGCACTGGGACTGGAACCCGCCGTATGCCCCGACAAAAGCCGCAAACTCATCCTGCCCACCCTGAATCCGGACTTCCAGTTACTGGTCATCCGGGCAACCGATGTCCCTACCTATGTTGAATACGGGGCGGCGGACATGGGTATCGCCGGCAAGGACGTACTGGAAGAATACGAGGCCACCGGCCTGTATGAACCACTGGATCTGGGCATCGCCTGCTGCCGTCTGATGACTGCCGCCCGGGTCGGTGCTCCCGACCCGCTCAGCGGAGGACGACCGCGAGTCGCCACCAAGTATGTCAAGACGGCCCATCGCTACTTTGCCCGTCATGGCATCCAGGCCGAAATCATCAAGCTGTACGGCTCGATGGAACTGGCTCCGCTGGTCGGTCTGGCCGATTGCATCGTCGATGTGGTCGATACCGGCAACACCCTCAAGGCCAATGGACTGGAGGCCCGCGATCTCATCATGCAGGTCAGCAGTCGGCTGGTGGTCAACAAGGCCGCCATGAAAATGAAACACACGGCCATCAGCCGTTTCATCACGGCAATCAGCCAAACTGTCGCCAGCCATGCTGGCAGGAGCATCCAACCATGATTTCCCTCGCCCTGACCCGTCTGGACAGCCAGTCAGACGATTTTGACCGGCGGTTGACACGCCTGCTTGCCTTCTCTGCCACAACCGGTATCCAGGTAGAGCAACAGGTTGCTTCCATTATTGCGGATGTTCGTCAGGCGGGCGATCCAGCCCTGATCGACTATACCGAACGCTTCGACCGGCACCGTGTCACCTCTGCCACCCAACTGGAACTGTCACCGCAACGCCTCAAGGCGGCGTGGGATTCGCTGGATACGGCCTCGGCAACGGCCCTGACCACGGCGGCCAACCGCATCCGTCAGCACGCCGAACACCAGAAACTGCAATCGTGGCGTTACACCGAAGCCGATGGCACCGTACTGGGTCAGCAGGTTACACCGCTGGATCGGGTTGGGGTGTATGTCCCCGGTGGCAAGGCGGCCTATCCTTCCTCGGTATTGATGAACGTCATACCGGCCCGGGTGGCGGGTGTGCCTGAAATCATCATGGTGGTACCCACCCCGGACGGCCAGACCAACACCTGGGTGCTGGCCGCTGCCTGGCTGGCCGGGGTCGACCGGGTGTTTACCATCGGCGGTGCCCAGGCAGTGGCAGCACTGGCATACGGCACCCGCACGATTCCAGGGGTCGATAAAATTGTAGGGCCTGGCAACATTTATGTGGCAACCGCCAAGAAACAGGTTTTCGGTCAGGTCGGCATCGACATGGTGGCCGGCCCCTCGGAGATTCTGGTGGTCAGCGATGGCAGCCTGAACCCTGACTGGCTGGCGATGGATCTGTTCTCCCAGGCCGAACACGACGAAGACGCCCAGTCAATTCTCATCAGTCCGGATCAGACCCACCTGGATGCGGTGGAAGCCAGTATCCGCACACTGCTGCCAACCCTGGAGCGGGCTGACGTGATCCGGATGTCGCTGGAGCGACGGGGTGGCCTGATCAAGGTCAGGGATCTGGACGATGCGATCACGGTGGTTAACCGGATTGCACCCGAACACCTGGAACTGGCCGTTACCGACCCGGAAAGCCTGGTGGTAAAGGTTCGCAATGCCGGGGCCATTTTCATGGGCCATCATACGGCAGAGGCACTGGGTGATTACTGCGCCGGGCCTAACCACGTATTGCCGACGTCAGGAACCGCCCGCTTCTCCTCGCCACTCGGCGTGTATGATTTCCAGAAACGCTCCAGCCTCATCCATTGCTCACCGGCCGGTGCCAACACCCTGGCCGCCACGGCCTCGCTACTGGCACGGGGCGAAGGGCTGACGGCCCACGCCCGCTCGGCTGAATACCGGCTGGGCGTGTCGTCATGAACGATCTGACCCATCGGATTGCCGGGCTGATTCGTCCTGAAATCCAGACACTGGCGGCGTATCACGTGCCTGATTCAGGCGGTTACATCAAACTGGACGCCATGGAAAATCCCTACGACTGGCCCCCTGAAATCGTCCACGAGTGGCTCGCCGAACTGGCCGGGGCCAAACCGAACCGTTACCCGGATGCCCGGGCCCATGCCCTGAAGCAGGCCATTCGCCAGGCTCATCAGGTTCCTGACAGTGCTGAACTGCTGCTGGGCAATGGATCGGATGAAATCATCCAGATCATCCTGATGGCGGTGGCGGGTACCGGCGTCACCGTCATGGCCCCGGAGCCTACCTTCGTCATGTACCGCCAGATCAGTCGCTGTCTGGGGCTTGATTTCACCGGCGTTCCGTTACGGGCTGATTTTTCGCTGGATAGGGCAGCCATGCACGCCGCCATTGAGACGCACCGGCCTGCCGTGATTTTTCTGGCTTATCCCAACAACCCGACCGGCAACCGTTTCAGCCTGGACGAGGTACTGGACATCGTGCAGCGTGCCCCGGGTCTGGTGGTGGTCGATGAGGCGTATGCCCCGTTTGCCAGCCATTCCTGTCTGCCGCTGGTCGATCAATATCCCGCCCTGGTGGTGATGCGTACCTTGTCCAAACTGGGACTGGCCGGGCTGCGACTGGGTTATCTGGCTGCTCGCCCTGAGTGGATCGAGCCGTTCGAGAAAGTCCGCCTGCCCTATAACATCAATGTCCTGACCCAGCTCACGGCGGCGTTCATACTGCGTCATCCGGCCTTTCTTGAGCAGCAGGTTCAAGCCATACTGGCCGAACGCAGTCGCCTGCATGCGGCCCTTTCGGCACTGGATGATGACCTGGCAGTCTACCCGAGCGAAGCCAATTTCATCCTGTTCCGGCTGAAACGGGTCGATGCCGGTGTGGTTCATCAACGCCTCAAGGCCAAAGGCATCCTCATCAAGAATCTGGATCAGGCAGGGGCCGCCCTGGCCGGGTGTCTGCGGGTCACCGTAGGTACGCCGACGGAAAATACCGGTTTTCTGGAGGCTTTGGCCGACGCCCTGGCCGCCTGATCCGACGTTCTCCGCCGCAGATGTCCCCTCATGAGCAATCGTAAAAAGTCACCCAATCAACCGCCCGCCCTGTTGCCCAGGATCGGACAGCAACTCTGGAAGCCGGTGGCCCGCTACATGGCTGCCCAGTACCAGCGGCTTTATTTTCAGGTGGTGGAATCCACCGGCCAGCACAAGCGGGACATCCTGATTACCCGGGTTGAGCAGGCCCGTGACAGTCTGGAAGATGCCAAGGGGCAATTTCGCGACGCCCTGGAAAAATTCAGTGCCCTGACCCGGTTTGAAGGCGGCGACCTGGAACACACCTATCGCCAGCTCAAGCGTGAATTTGACTACAGCGAAGCCCGTGCCCAGGCGGTACGGGATCGTATTGATGCCGTGGAAGCGGTGGCGGACGCCCTGTTTGCCGAGTGGGAGGACGAACTGGATCAATACAGCAATCGCGGTCTACGCAACACCAGTCGGCAAAAACTCAAACAAACCCGCCAGCACTGTAGCCAACTGTTGCTGGCCATGCGGCGGGCAGAGCAACGTATTGAACCGGTCGTTGCCATATTCCGGGATCAGGTGCTGTTCCTCAAACACAATCTCAACGCCCAGGCCATTGCCTCGCTGGAACACGAACTCTCGGCCATGACCCTCAACGTCGTCAGCCTGATTGATGCCATGGAGCGCTCCATCGTGCGTGCCAATGAGTTTGTTGAATCGTTGAACCGACAGAAGGTATTGCCGCCGGTTCAACAATGAGGCACGCCAGCCTGTCGGGTCTACCGCCTGGGTAGCGGCTCCAGCAAAGCCTTGATGTCGGCTTCGCCAAATTTGGCCAATGCCTGGGTATCTTCCGAAAGAACGCCAGCCGCCAGTTCAGCCTTTTTCTCCTGCAACAGCAGGATTTTCTCCTCGATACTGCCCGCCACCACCAGTTTGTAGACAAAAACCTGCCGGGTCTGGCCGATGCGATGAGCCCGGTCGGTGGCCTGGTTCTCGACTGCCGGATTCCACCACGGATCGAAGTGAATCACGGTGTCCGCCGCCGTCAGGTTAAGCCCGACCCCACCGGCCTTGAGGCTGATGAGGAAAATCGGCACCTCGCCCGCCTGGAAACGCCCCACCACCGTCTCCCGGTCACGGGTGTCACCGGTCAGTTGCACATAACCCAGTTTGTGTTTTTTCAGCTCGATTTCGATCAGGGCCAGCATGGAGGTGAACTGGGAAAAAATCAGCAGGCGGCGTCCCTCGCTGACCAGCTCCGGGACCATGTCCATCAGCAGCTCCAGTTTGGCCCGTTGTTTGACCTTGCTGGCACTGGGTATTTTGACCAGGCGGGGATCACAGCACACCTGCCGCAGTTTGAGCAGTGCGTCCAGAATGACGATCTGGCTGCGGGCAAAGCCTTGACTGGCAATGGCCTGCTGCACTTTCTCGTTCATGGCCGTGCGTACCACTTCGTACAGGTCACGCTGGCCGCCCTCCAGTTCGACGGTTCTCACGATGATGGTTTTTTCCGGCAACTCCCGGGCAACGTCTTCCTTGCGACGTCTCAGAATGAACGGCTTGACCCTGCGGGCCAGCAGGTTTCTACGCAATTTGTCGCCGTGCTTTTCGATGGGGGTACGCCAGGTACTGGTGAAACTCTTGCTGTCACGCAGAAAACCGGGCAGCAGAAAATCAAACTGGGTCCACAGTTCACCCAGATGATTTTCCAGCGGGGTACCGGTCAGACAGAGGCGGTGACGCGCACTGAGTTTGCGTACAATCTGGGCAGCCTGGCTGTTGACGTTTTTGACAGTCTGGGCCTCGTCCAGAATCAGCAGGTGGTACTCATGAGCGCACAGCGACTCCTCATCACGCCAGAGCAACGGGTATGTGGTCAGCACCACATCGCTTTCAGTGATGGCGGCAAAGTTATCGTGGCGATCAGTGCCATGCAGGGATAAAACCCGGAGGCCGGGGGCGAATTTTTCCGCCTCACGTCGCCAGTTGTAAATCAGCGAGGTCGGCATGACCACCAGAGAGGGCAAATCCATGCGTCCTGCTTCCTTCTCCAGCAGTAAATGGGACAGGGCTTGCGCGGTTTTGCCTAGCCCCATGTCATCGGCCAGTATGCCGGCCAGTTTTTGCTCCCTCAGAAATTGCAGCCAGGCCAGGCCTTCAAGCTGGTAGGGACGTAATTGCAGGGCAAAGCCTTCGGGCGGGGCCATGGCGTGGACGCCCTGGCTTGTTTGCAGTCGCTCGGCCAGTTGAGTTACGGCCTCCATCCCCCTGAACTCCCAGCGTGACAGGTCGGCCAGTTCAGCCAGGCGGGGGGCATCCAGACGGGAGAAGCGCAGGGTACCCGTCGCCGGGCTGTCGAACAGGTCAACCAGCATGCGGGCCAGTGGTTTCAGGCGTTCAGCCGGTGCCAGCAGGCGTTCTCCCCGGGCCGTCACCAGTATGATGCGCTCATCGTCTGCAATGCTGTCGATTTTGTCCAGGTTCATCCAGCGCGAATCACGCCGGAACAACTCGTAAACCAACGGTGCCAGCGGGATTCGCTGTCCTTCAACAATCACCCCGAGATCCAGGTCAAACCAGCCGCCGGCGTCTTCGTGCAAATCTGCCTCGAAGCCCTCCACGTGCAGATAACGGTGACGAAAATCGGGTGGCACCCAGACATCCCAACCCTCGGATTGCAGCAGCGGTACATCCCGCTGCATGAAATCGGCCCAGGCCGCCTCGTGATCCAGACCGTACAGCGTGGTGGGCAGATGGGAGGGTGGCCTTGATAAATAAAGTTGACCGGGCGATATCGGGGTTAATCCAAGCGTTTTCAGGCGGGATCGACAGATTTCTTCATCCTCCGGTCGCCGTATCACCTTGATGCTTTCCCCGTCGGGTTGCTGCAGAAACTGTTCGCCCGATTCAGCACTGATTTCCACCTCACCGTAGCGGTAACTCAGGGCGGCGTAGTCAAAGCTGGTTTCACCGTACCGATACGAGTGCCAGCCCTGCGTGAAGGTTTCGGTCAGGGTACCGAGTGACAACACCGGTTGCAATGGGGCATCAATCACCCTGAGTGGCAGCCTGTCGGGTACCTGAATGGCGGGCGCGACTTCATTCAGTACGGCGGCAACCGATGACAGTTCGTATTCCTGCAGGGGCGGCATTTTTATCAACTGACTGAGGAACCGGGCTTCAAACGGCACGGTCAGGCAGCCGACCTGGCGGGCAACCGGGTCGAGATACCAGGGCGGGTCCAGTGTCATGATCAGATCAGCCGGGTGGCCGGTGTCGAGGCGCGGCACAATCTGCCCCTTGCCGTTGCGGCGCCATTGCAGGGTTGCCGAGCGTTCTTCTCCTGCGGTCAGGCTATTGTAGACATCCTGTTTGCCATAGGCCTCGTCCCTGATGACCAGTCGCCCGGTCGCCAGGGCTCGCTGGATGGCATCGCTCCCCGCCCCCTGTTCCAGGATATAACCGTAGACCGATCCCACGCTGCCATGGCTGTAGCGGCAGTTGCGGTACAGGAATGACAGGAGGGCGAGGTCGTTGTCCTGCAGAAATTTGGGCGGATTGAGCAGGATGTATTCGGCGAATGTCCAGTGCTGCCAGGCATCCGCACCGTGTTTGCGCTTACTGCATTTCATCAGTTGCAGCAGCCAGGTATGGGCCGCAGGCGCGTACACCAGGCGGTAGTGGAGGGTGTCCCGCAAGGGTGTGCGGCTGGCTTTGACGGGAGGGGGCTGGGCTGAATTGCGAAATTCAGCCAGCCATGACTGAAGCTGGATGTTGGAATGGGAACCGGGCGTACTCCGGGTTTCTGGCTGAACCAGAACCATCAGGAGCAGGCTGGCCGCATGCACACAGGGGGGTTGGTACGGGCAGTTACAGGCTAACTGGAATTCTTCCACGTGCCCGCCCTGCAAGCGGAGGGTGACCTTCGTCTGAAAGACCAGTCCAGGGTTGAGTTCATCCCGGACGGTCGCGTACCAGGTATCCTCCTGGCTACGCAGGCTTTCCACGAATCGAATGTTTTTGCTGGCCTTGAATAGCAAGGGACTGCCCAGAGTCTGCTCAAGTTGCTTATACAGGGAATCATCCAGTAGTGACATGGTGTGTGGTTTAATGCAGGGTTTAAGAAGTTGAAAGGGGGTTTTGCAGTTGACTGAACAGCAGTGGCCAGTCAAAGCCTGTACCGGGATCGGTTTTGCGTCCGGGTGCAATGTCGCTGTGGCCGACAATCCTTTGCGTAGACAATCCCGGATAGTGCTGGATCAGGGTGGTGAGGGTTGCCGTCAGAACCTGATACTGCACCGGTTGGTAGGGCAGGGTTTCGGTGCCTTCCAGTTCAATGCCGATGGAAAAATCATTGCAGCGTTCCCGTCCCTCATAACAGGACACACCGGCATGCCAGGCCCGTTGCTGAAACGGAACGTACTGGGTAAGACTGCCGTCGCGGCGTATCAGCAGGTGGGCGGAAACCCTCAGCCCGTGCAGGGTGGCAAAATAGGGGTGATGCGTTGCTGGCAGGCAACCGCTGAACAGGCGGTCAATCCAGTCGCCGCCAAATTCGCCGGGTGGCAGGCTGATGCAGTGCAGCACTATCAGGGAAATATCGGCCGGATCAGGCCGCTCGTCCCGGTGAGACGTCTGGCACCGGGTTGCCCCGGTCAGCCAGCCGTCAACGATGCCGTTCGCGTCCTGGAGCCTTGATGGCGGGTGCCCGGCCATTCAGACCCAGGCACTCATGGCCGGATGCGCCCGCAACTGCTCGCCTGCCGCTTCCAGTTCAGCGCAATCGGCCCTGGCTGATTCAATCCGGCCCTCCTTGAAGGCCATTTCCAGTCGGGCCGCACAGGCCTGAACGTCACCGGCAGCGATATAGCCTGCGTTGCCCTTCATGCTGTGGGCGGCATCACGTCCCCTGACACAGTCACCCGCTGCCAGGGCAGCATGAATCGACTCAATCAGTTCAGGGTAGCGGTTCCAGAATTTATCCAGGATCAACTCAAGCAAGTCCCGGTCGTTCCCCACCAGTTGCAGTGCCCGATCCAGATCTACTACGGTATTGGCTTGGTTCATGTCGTTTGATAGCGCCCGGATGAGGGGCTTTCCGCTTAAAAACCGCCAATGGTAAAAGGTACGCGCACGTTTTTGTAGTCCGGACTACGATTTTTCCGAATGGTACATCCGGTTTACACATGTCACACTGTGTGACAGGTACGGCTTCATCATCATCCATTGCCAGGGAAACCACATGTCATGAACACAAGGCTCTCATCTGTACCGGGTTGGCATGTATCGTCCGATGCCAATACCGCATTGACACTGGAAGAACGGGTCATTCAGGCGTTGGGACAAATCGTACGTAGCCAGAGTGGTTGTCTGTGGGAGGAAACTCCGGAGGGGGTGCTGTTTCCCCGCAGTCGTTACGGCATT
>CAIVXW010000317.1 GCA_903910005.1 uncultured Methylococcaceae bacterium | reverse complement strand
CTCAGTGAAGCGAGTGGGTCAGGAACCAGTCAAGCAGGCGAACCAGTGCGATAATGCTGCCCACCGAACCTACAATCCACAGGGTTTGCCGGTGCATGGCCTTGGCCAGTTGCACCTCCAGTTGCTTGATCTCAACCCGGGTGGATTCAATTTCCTTACGCAGGTTGATATCAATCAGCCGCATTTCCTTTTGCAGGCCGACTTCCAGTTGCTTGATTTCAACCCGGGTGGATTCAATTTCCTTGCGCAGGTTAACCTCAATCTGCCGCATCTCCTTTTGCAGGTTAACCTCAATCTGCCGCATCTCCTTCTGCAGGTTAACCTCAATCTGCCGCATCTCCTTCTGCAGGTTAACCTCAATCTGCCGCATCTCCTTTTGCAGGTTAACTTCCAGTTGCTTCATTTCGACCCGGGTGGCTTCAATCTGCCTCTGCGAATTGACTTCCAGTTGCTTGATTTCAGCCCGGGTGGATTCAATCTCCTGGCGCAGGCTGACTTCCAGTTGCTTGATTTCCAGCCGGATTGTTTCCGTTTCCTTGCGAAGGCGCAGTTCCGTCTCACTCAGATCACGTCGGGTGGCCATGTCCTTCAGGTCGGGGTAGCGATTATCCAGCTCGCTGAGTGCCTGCACGATCAGGCGCGAACGGGTTTTATCGTCGACGGCTTCGGTCAGTTTTTCATAAAGGTCTATGGCCAGCAGACTCATGGCTCTCATTCGCCTCCATTAGTGGTCAGGGCATTACGACACTGGCACAGCCACGCCTGCAGGGCGGCGTAATCGAACGGCCAGCCCAGTTCGGTACCGGTCACCCGTTCGCGGATGACCGGTATGCGGGTACCGTAGCAAAGCACCAGACCCTCATCCCCGGCAATATCACAATATGCACGGTTGTAAGGGACGGGCCATTGGTCAAGGCAATGATCCAACAGTTCACCGGCCTCAGTGCAGAGGTGACACCCGCAGGTTCCGTACAGGGTGAGTTCAAGCGGCGATTCAACCCGGTTCATAGGCCAGTATGGATCCCAGCCAGCGTTCCATATCAGCCAACGGACGCTGTTTTCTTTCGGCGTAATCAGCGACCTGATCCCGATTCAGCCGTCCCACATTGAAGTAACGGGCCGCCGGATGCGACAGGTACCAACCGCTGACCGATGAAGCCGGATACATGGCGAAGGATTCAGTCAGACGGATGCCGGTCACGGCCTCCACGTCCAGCAACTGGAACAGGGTGGCCTTTTCAGTGTGATCGGGACAGGCCGGATAACCGGGAGCGGGCCGAATGCCCCGGTATTGCTCATCAATCAGTTGGGCATTGGCCAGGGCTTCATCGGGGGCGTAGCCCCAGAACTCCTGACGTACCCGCTGGTGCATCCGCTCGGCAAAGGCTTCAGCCAGACGATCTGCCAGTGCCTTGAGCAAAATGCTCTGGTAATCATCATGCTGACTGGCAAAGGTTTCCAGGTAGGCCTCGATCCCCTCCCCGGTCGTCACGGCAAAGCCTCCCAGATAATCCCTGACCCCGCTGCCTTCCGGGGCAATAAAATCACTCAGGCAGTAATTGGGTTGACCCGGCGGCTTTTCTGCCTGTTGCCTGAGATGGTGCAGCACGGTCAAAACCGTCTGGCGGGTGTCATCCTGATATATCACGATGTCGTCTCCCCGTGCCGCCGCCGGGAAGAACCCGATCACTCCCCGGGCCTTCAGCCGGTTGTCCCGGATCAATACTGCCAGCAGGTCAAGGGCATCGGCATGGAGCATTCTGGCCTGTTCACCCACCACGTCATCGTCGAGGATGGCAGGAAAGCGGCCTGCCAACTCCCAGGTCTGGAAAAAGGGCGTCCAGTCGATGTATTGCGCCAACTCCGCCAACGAATACCCGTCGAATACCCGGCAACCGGTGAAGGCCGGAACCGGCGGCTGGTAATGCTGCCAGTCACCCTTGAAGGCATGGCTTCTGGCGTCCGCCAGCGTTCTGAGCGGCTGGGTTTCGCGCCGCCCGGTATGCCGTTGTCGAACCGCCGCATAGTCGGCCTGAATACCGGCGATATAGTCGGTACTGAGTTCCTCGCTGAGGAGGCTTCCGGCCACGCCGACGGCTCGCGACGCATCGGTCACGTAAACCACCGGATTCTGGTAACAGGGCGCAATCTTGACGGCGGTATGGGCTCTTGAGGTGGTCGCTCCGCCGATCAGCAGGGGAATGGTATAGCCCAGCCGCTCCATCTCGCGAGCCACGTGTACCATTTCATCCAGTGACGGGGTAATCAGTCCTGAAAGACCGATCATGTCCACCCGGTGTTCGCGGGCCGCCGCCAGAATTTTGTCGCACGGCACCATGACCCCCAGATCAATAACTTCAAAGCCATTGCACTGCAGAACCACGCCCACAATGTTCTTGCCAATGTCATGCACGTCGCCCTTTACGGTCGCCATCAGGATGCGGCCATTGGAGCGGGCGTTACCGTCTGACTTCTCGGCATCCATGAACGGCGTCAGATAGGCTACTGCCTTCTTCATGACCCGGGCAGATTTCACCACTTGGGGCAGGAACATCTTGCCGGCACCGAACAGATCCCCGACCACGTTCATGCCCGCCATGAGCGGGCCTTCAATCACCAGCAGCGGACGTCCCAGCAAGACCCTGGCTTCCTCGGTATCAATCTCGATGTATTCATCCATTCCCTTGACCAGGGCATGTTCCAGCCGTTTGTCCACCGGCCAGGAACGCCAGGCCTGGTCTTCCTTTTTATCCGGACTGACACCGTCTCCCCGGTACTGTTCGGCAAGGGCCAAAAGACGCTCGGTCGCATCGGAACGGCGGGCGAGGATCACGTCTTCAACGGCGTCACGCAAATCGGCGGGAATCTCCTCGTAGAGAGCCAGTTGACCGGCATTAACGATGCCCATGCTCATACCGGCCCGGATGGCGTGGTAAAGGAACACGGCGTGTATGGCCTCACGCACCGGATTGTTGCCCCGGAACGAGAAGGACACATTGGAGACACCACCCGACACCCGTGCGTGTGGCAACTCGCTGCGGATGGCGGCGGTTGCCTCGATGAAATCAAGACCGTAGCGGTTGTGTTCCTCGATTCCGGTGGCGACTGCAAAAATGTTGGGATCAAAAATGATGTCTTCGGCAGGAAAATTCAAGTGCCCGACCAGCAAATGATAGGCCCGGCTGCAAATTTCCCGTTTTCTGGCCATGCTGTCAGCCTGACCCTGCTCATCGAAGGCCATGACAATGACTGCGGCTCCGTAACGTCGGGCCAGGCGGGCCTGGTGCAGAAAGCTGGCTTCGCCCTCCTTCAGGGAAATCGAGTTTACAATTCCCTTGCCCTGTAAACACTGAAGTCCTGCTTCAAGGATGTCCCACCGGGACGAATCAAGCATCACCGGCACCCGGGCAATATCGGGCTCGGAGGCAATCAGGTTGAGAAAACGTACCATCGCGGTTCGTGAGTCGAGCATCCCCTCATCCATGTTGATGTCGATGATCTGGGCTCCGTTTTCCACCTGCTGACGGGCCACTTCCACAGCCTGCTCGTAACGTTCCTCCCGGATCAGGCGACAAAAGGCCGCCGAACCGGTCACGTTGGTACGTTCTCCCACGTTAATGAACAGCGACTCAGGGCCAATGTTGAGCGGTTCGAGACCGGCCAGACGACAGGCGTGGCCAATGTCAGGAATCGGGCGGGGCGGATAATGCTCGACCGCATCATGGATGGCCCGGATGTGGGTAGGGCGGGTACCGCAACAGCCACCCACAATATTCAGAAAGCCCTGCTCTGCCCATTCGGCGATTTCCCGGGCCATGGCTTCCGGTGATTCGTCGTACTCGCCAAATTCATTGGGTAAACCGGCATTGGGATGGGCCGAGACAGCGACGTCGGCAATGGAGGACAGTTCTTCGATGTATTGACGGAGCTGACGGGCACCCAGGGCACAGTTGAATCCGAATGACACTGGCTGGACATGACGCAGTGAGTTCCAGAAGGCGGCCACGGTCTGGCCGGACAGGGTTCTGCCCGAGGCATCGGTGATGGTGCCGGAGATCATGACCGGCAGACGGATGCCGTGTGCCTCGGAGAAAGCGTCGACTGCATAGGCGGCTGCCTTGGCATTGAGGGTATCGAAAATGGTTTCGATCAGGATCAGGTCTGCCCCGCCATCGACCAGACCCCGCAGGGCTTCCGTGTAGGCCTCCACCAGTTGCCCGAACTGAATGTTACGGTAGCCGGGATCGTTCACGTCCGGTGAAATCGAGGCGGTGCGGTTGGTGGGGCCGAGTACGCCGGCCACGAAACGGGGACGATCCGGAGTGCGGGCTGACATGGCATCCACGGCGACTCGCACCAGACGGGTCGCTTCCAGATTAAGCTCATAGGCCAGTTCTTCCATGCCGTAATCGGCCAGACTGACCCGGTTGGCATTGAACGTGTTCGTCTCGATAATGTCAGACCCCGCCTCCAGATAGGCCTCATGAATGGCGCTGATGATGTCGGGCCGGGTCAGCGAGAGCAGGTCGTTATTTCCCTTGAGGTCATGCGACCAGTCAGCAAACCGTTCGCCCCGGTAATCGGCTTCGGTCAATTGATAGCTCTGAATCATGGTACCCATGGCACCATCCAGAAACAGGATGCGTTCCGACAGGGCTTGTCTGAACAGGGAGGTACGGGACTGGAAATCAATCATGGAATTCTGCTTGCGTGGCTAGAGTGACAAAGGAGGCCTATTGTATTGCATCAAGCCCCTGATTGGGGGGTTTCTTGCCATGCGGAAACGATTGGTGTCACAATCGCGCTGCGGCAGAGGCATCACCCATCCTGTGCCCCCATCGCACCGGCGGCCACACCAACCGGCCGGGCGGGCATCAAAAAATCAAACAAACCCCGGGAAACTTATGGCTACGACACTTATCGGAAGGCTCGGTCCTGCAGGAGTGCTGCTGATCGGCAGCCTGCCTGCGTGGGCTGATGTCTATATCGGCGATGTCAGCGAAATCGCTGGCACCTGGCAACTGGAATCGGTCGCCGCATCACTCAACAAACCGAAGATCGCGGAAAATCGAACCTGGGAATTCAAGCCCGAAGGCGTCATCGTAACCTCCGGCTTCAATCGCCACTTCGGTGGCACGGATCGGCACGAATGGAAGTTTGAGATCATTGATGGAAAGATCGTGTCCGACAACCCCGGACGACCGGGAAAACCCCTGGAATACACGTTGTACGAGAAAACCGGTGATACCATGATTCTCAAGGGCGGTATCGAAGGTTTTTATTTTTTCAAGAAATAACGAGGAGAGCAAAATGTTCAAAGAGATGTTTCAGTTTCGCAAGGACGATTTAATCATGTGGGGCGGTACAGGAGCCTTCAGTCTGGTGATTCTGGCGGCACTCAGCCTGATCGGCAGCAACGGTTTCCTGATCTTCAAGGATCTGGTCGGACTGGCGGTAGTCATCCTGCTGCCGGGTTATGTCATCGTTAAACTGTATCTGGATAATTTTCAGGTCAGCGAAAACATGACCAAGGATCCGGACGTCAACAAGGCCATTGACAAGATCATCATGTCGCTGGGCTGTGGCATCATGTCGGTCATTCCACTCAACTTTATCTGGAATTACCTGCTGACCATGGGCGGTGGCGAGGGAGCCAAAGGCAATATCTGGGGCAATGTCGATGAGGAAATGATCTACACCGGCAGTGCCGGTTTCCGGGCCCTGTTCACCGTGGTTCTGGTTCTGGCGATTGCCATTGGCACCAAGATAGTCCTGCTCCGCAAGAAGCAATCGGCCTCCTGAGGTTGATCATGCCCATCCCGCATGACCCGCCCGGCAAACCGACCGTATGGCAAATCATTGGCAGCGTACTGGCGGCCGGTTTTGGCGTGCAGAGCCAGCACAACCGCGAGCGTGACTTTAGCGGCGGATCGGCTGGTCATTACATCGTCGTCGGCATCATCGCCACCGCACTGTTCATCGCGACCCTGCTGGGAATCATCCATCTGATTCTTTAGCATATCCCCATCAGCAATGTACGGCGCACGCCTGTTGATCGACGGGCCGTGCCTGCTCACCATCCGGTCAACCTGACCACACCGGACTGGCGGAATCACAACCATCGTGGTTCCGCCACTTTCCGCTTCAGGCCGATTGAAAGCCCTTGCGCCAGGCTGTCAGACTCAGATTGAGAATGACAGGCCCCACAAAAAGCCCGATGAAACCGTATTGAATGAAACCTCCCACAATGCCCAGCACAATCAGCAAAAAGGGAATGCGTACATTCTGGCTGATTACCCAGGGCCGAATCAGGTTATCCACCCAACTCACCACCAGCGTGCCCCATAAAAACAAGCCCAGCGCAGGCCAGACCTGCCCGTCCAGCACCAGTGAAATACTGGCAGAACCCCAGACAACCACCACACCAAAGGGAATCATTCCCAGCAGGAAAGTCAGCAACCCCAGTAACAGCGGAGCCTTGAGACCCGCCACCAGATAGCCCAGGGTAGCTACCACTGCTTGTCCGGCCGCCGTGAATACGATGCCATACACCACCGCCCGGGTGGTGGATTCCACCACGGCACAATAACACGCACCATCACTGCCCAATACCCGGTTGAGAGCCTGCTTGACCCCGGTCGCCACGCGCAGCCCGTCACGATACAAAAAGAACATCACGAAAAGCACAAACCCGCTGCGGGCAAGTGCCCATCCCACTCCCTCCAGCAGCGTCATTACCTGACCGCCAACCTGCTTCAGCCAGGGCAACCCGTAATGGCGGGCCAATTCCTGCAAACTCTCAAAAGGTGCCAGCAAAAACGTCAGTTGCTGGCCCAGCAGGGGAACCGCTTCAAGCCAGCCCGGAACCGTCACCGGTCGACTCAGCCACCCCGGCAGCTCGGCGTAGAACAGCATCCATTCGCGCTGCAACAAAAATACCCCACTGACCAGCGGTATCAGCAAAACCACCAGTATGCCAAGTGGAATCAGCAGGGCACTCCAGCACACCCGCCCTCCCAGCAACCGGGTCAGGCCGGTGTGCAGCGGCCAACTGGCGTACACCAGAATGACCGCCCACAGCAGCGGTTCCAGCAATGGCCAGAGCAGGTACAGCGCAAGCAGACACAGGCTCCAGCCAGCCAGACCAGGAACCCCGTTGCAGGAAGCGGACATTCCGTTCAACCTCTAAATCAACGTCAGTTCGGATCAATGACGGGGTGAATGATCAGTGGTGAATGGCAAGTGGTATGCCGGGAGTACCACATACCGACCAGCAATCGATACCCCCATTCACCATTCACCACTCGCACCTTAACCCGAATTCACCTTGATCAGGGCTTCGCTCCACCACCGACCAGTACGGTCTGGAGTTTGGCGGGGTCAATGCGACGGGCAAAGGCCTGGCGGATGTCTTCACGGGTCACGGCATTCACCTTTGCCGTATAGGTGGACAGATAATCCAGGGGACGCCGGTAAAAGGCGATACCGGCAACCTGCTCGGTCAGTTTCTGGTTACTGTCTAGGCGCAACACAAACCCGCCCACGATATTCTGCTTGGCCGCCTCCAGTTCGGTCGTGCTGGGCCCCCGCTGAATGAAACCGGACACCGTGTCCAGGGCCACCTGCAAGGCTTCCCCGGCTTTCTCGTTACGGGTTTGCAACCCTACAATCCAGGGACCTGCCTCGCGGTGGGGATAAAAATAACTGTGGGCACTGTAGGACAAGCCGCGCTTCTCGCGGATTTCCTCACTGATGAGCGATACCAGCCCGCTGCCACCCAGAATATGATTGCCCACGTACAGCGGAAAATAATCAGGGTCATTTACCTTGAGTCCCAGCGTACCGATCAACACGTGGGTTTGTTCAGAGGGATAGGCGGTTTTCTCGGAAGCCGCCGCCGTTTTCGCCGGAGGTTCGGTCAGCGCAGGCGGTACCTCACCGACCGGTAAACCGCCGACCAGACGTTCTGCCATGGTTTCTGCCTCGGCCCGGGAGACGTCACCAACCACCACCACCAGAGCGTTACGGCGGGTGTAGTACTGTTGATGAAACCGGATCAGGTCATCCCGGCTCAGGGCCGTGAGGGTCTCGGTAAAACCCTCTTCCGGGTGGGCATAGGGATGATCACCGTATAACAGGCGGTTGAAGGCAATGTCAGCCAGTTCATCCGGCGACTCGCCGCGCTGCTGTATGGCCACCAGTGCCCGTTGCCGTTCGCGCTCGAAATCCGTTTGCTCAAAGCGGGGATGCGTCAGAATGGCCTCTGCCGTTTCCAGCGCGATGGCAAGCTTGTCCGGCAGGGTCAGGCTACGCAACGATAACCAGGCCATGTCACGGGACACCCCGGTGCCCAGTTGGGCGCCGACCCCGTCAAGCCGACTGGCGATGGCATCGGCATTCCAGTCAGCGGCTCCGGTGTCCAGCAGGGCCGAAGTCATGGCCGCCAGCCCGAACTGGCGGTCATCGCGGGCACTGCCGGCATCAAACACCACCCGGACATCCACCAGTGGTAGACCCTGGGTGGGGACATGGTAAATCGCAATATCTTTGGGGGTTGTCCAGTGGTCAATGGCCGGTGCAGCCGACAACGGCGGACTGACACACAACCACATGACCAGCAGGCCAAACAGGGGATACTTAGCGGACATGGGCACCTCCGGTACTGGGGGATTCATCGGGCAGGGAAATGCCTTCCGGCAAGGGCAACGGTTCCAGATGGGCGACATTAAGCCGGTCTTCCACCAGGTATTTGCGTGCTACCGCCAGCACCTGATCTGGCGTGACGGTTTCAATGCGTTTCACATAGTCTTCCACGCTACGCCAACCCAGACCCACCGTTTCGGCCATGCCAATCTGCATGGCCTGATAGAACATGGAATCGCGCTGAAATACATGGTGAGCCAATACCTGGGCCTTGACCCGCTCCAGTTCCTCAGCGGAAACCGCCTCCTCGCGCAGATGCCTGATTTCGTCCAGCAGGGCTGATTCCAGTTCAGCCAGGGTTTTGCCCTGGGCCGGGGTGCCTTCCAGCGAAAATACCGTCGACAAACGGGCTTGCAAGTCATACCCGGCCCCGACGCCCGCCGCAATCTGGCCTCCGCGTACCAGACGGCTGGCCAGACGGGCACTGTTGCCGGCATCCAGTATCCCGGCCGCCACTTCCAGGGCATAGGCCTCCCAGTCAGCCGCAGCCGTTTTCAGGGAGGGCGTTTTGTAGGCCAGGCTGAGGTATGGCAGTTTGGCAGGAACACGCAGGGTCATGCGGCGCAAACCACGTTGTTCAACTTCGGTTTGGGGTTTCAGTGTCGGCAATTGCCCCGACTTGAGCGGCCCAAAGTACTTTTTGGCCTGTTGCAGCACGAACGCAGGCTCCACATCACCCACCACCACCACCGTGGCATTGTTGGGGGCATACCAGCGTTCATACCACTGTTTTAGATCCGTCAGGGTCAGCTTTCCCACATCATCCGGCCAGCCAATCACCGGATTACGGTAGGGGCTGTTGGTAAAGGTGAGTGCTGAAAAATGTTCATCGAGCAGGGCGCGGGGTTGATCGTCGGTTCTAAGCCGACGCTCTTCCAGTACAACCTGCTGCTCCTTGGCAAATTCGGCCTGCAACAGACGCAAATTTCTCATGCGATCCGCTTCCAGTTCAAAACTGACCGGCAGACGGCTCTTTTCCAGAGTCTGAAAATAGGCCGTGTAGTCGCGTCCGGTAAAAGCGTTTTCTCGCCCTCCGTTTGCTGCGATAATGCGGGAAAATTCGCCGGGCGGGTGTTTGGCCGTCCCTTTGAACATCATGTGTTCCAGCATATGGGAAACACCGGTAATGCCCCCATATTCACTGCTTGAACCCACCTTGTACCAAACCTGCGACACTACGGCAGGGGATCGGTGATCTTCCTGTACCAGAATCTTCAATCCGTTTGCCAGTCCGAACTCATGAATCAGGGGTTCTGCGGCATGCAGCCCCGGAGACATTAACAGCAGGACAATACGGAGTCCGCGAAATGACATGTTGACGTTCTCCCGAGTTTGAATGAAAAAAAACTGTTTATACCCTAGGCATTTTCCGCGATGAATCCGAATCAATCCAAAGAAACCGCTCCTTCGTCCGTGTCCTGGAAGACCTACCTGGGCCTTTGCAAGCTCAAGGTGGTCGGGCATATCGTATTTACCGCCGTCATCGGCATGTTTCTCGCGGTGCCTGGCTGGCCCCCCTTGCCGGAACTCTGGTGGGGCAGCGTGGGAATCGGACTGGCCGCAGCCTCGGCGGCGGCCCTCAACCACCTGCTGGATCGGGAAGCCGATGCCGCAATGGCCAGAACGCAGAACCGACCACTCCCCCAGGGACAAGTTCAACCCCGCGAGGTCATCCTGTTTGCTGCGGTTCTGGGGCTGTCATCCATGCTGATACTGGGCCTTCTGGTGAACGTCCTCACCATGATCCTGACCCTTTTGTCCCTCATAGGCTATGCCGTGATTTACACGGTTTATCTCAAACGGGCCACCCCGCAGAACATCGTAATCGGCGGCGCGGCGGGAGCAGCCCCGCCGGTGCTGGGCTGGTGCGCCGTCACCAACCAGATTCATCCCTACGCCCTGCTGTTGTTTCTGCTGATTTTTGTCTGGACACCGCCCCATTTCTGGGCCTATGCCATCGCCAAAAAAGACGATTATCGCAAGGTTGACATTCCGATGCTGCCGGTAACCCACGGCATTGAAATGACCCAACTCCATATTCTGTTGTACACCGTGCTGCTGTTTCTGGTAAGCCTGTTCCCGTTTTTGACCGGCATGAGCGGGCTTATCTACCTGATCGCCGCCATCGGTTTTGGCGGCGGTTTTCTCTACCACGCCTTCCGCCTCCGCCAAAATGCCGATCCTGCCCTGGCCATGGGTACCTTTGGCTACTCGCTGGTCTATCTGGTGGGTATCTTCTCAGCCCTGCTGGTAGACCATTACTGGCTGATCTGACGGCGGAGAAGGGCAAAATGGCGAAAGGGGTTGGTATCGGCCTGCTGATTTTGCTGGCGGTTGATATTGTGTTCTATGCCCGAACCGACCTGTTGAGTGCCCTGGACGGTTCGGCCTGGCTGGGCCTGCTGCTACTGATTGACAGCGAAACCCGTTTGGGCCTGACGCCCTTCCGCCGCGCCCTGCTGCATGCAATACGATTCGGGCTGATTTTGCTGATTGCGGCCATCTTTCTGCACCACACCCTGCACGAGGACTGGCTGGATGTGGTCAACACCGGCCTTTGGTTTGCCGTGATCCTCGTGATGGAGTGGGAATTGAGACACCCCCGCCGTTCTGATTCCTTTTGCTGGGCCGGGGTGCTGCATCGGGGAGTATTGCTACCCGGTCTGGTCGGTGTGGCGGGTTTGTGGGTCTGGCAGGGTCACTGGCTGGATGGTTGGGACGCGATCCTGTGGATTTTGGCCTATGTCATCATCGAACGGGATATAGGCCTTCAATACAGGGGTTCGCGGTAAAACAGCAGGATGATGCCGATCAGGAACATGGCCGTGATGGCAATGAAGCCCGCGATATGGCCTTCCCGATTTTCCGGATTTTCCATCTGATAGCCACTGCCAAAGCCGGCCAGGCGTAACTCCAGCCAGCGGCCACTGGCCATGATGACGGCCAGCACTCCCATGCTGGTGTGGGTCGATTGAATCAGGTACTCGCTTTTGAGTTCAAATTCGGCGTGGGCGTGGGTCAGCAGCAGGATGCCACCGAAGGCACACAGTAACGGGAACAGGTAGCGTAATTTTTGTGCATCCGGGTTGGCCCGTGCCCTGACTTCCATCACCCCCAGGGCAAAAGCCAGCAGGGTGGCGATACGGTGCTGGAAAACTTCCCCGTTACCGAAGGTGCTTTCCCAAAAACCGATTGGTCCCAGCGGCCAGGTTTCGGCATCACTGCGGAAAAACAGAAAGATGCTGAGGCCGATAAAGCCAATCGGCCAGTACTTGGCCCATTCAAAGCGGCGGTGATACGACAGCATGGCCACCAGCCCCATCGCCGTCAGAAACAGGCCGGAAATGTTGTGGTTGTAATCCGACCACTCGGTTGCCGCCAGGGAGGGAATTTTATTCACCACGGCCACCCGCCCGGCTTCCCCTGCCATCAACTGGTCATGACTGGGCGAACTCAGGTGGGGCGTGTGCGGCATGAACATCTCGATGACGTCCGCAACCGGGGCAGTGAGTTCCTGAATATCAATCGAGGGCGGTTGGGATGACAGGGTGGCGGCTATGAATAACACGCCAATCAGAATGAAGGCTTCAGCTTCGATGTAAAAGGGAATTTTGTGCGCTAGGGCCAGATTGTCATGGCGACGCCCGGCTGAATGATTCATCCAGGCAAACCCGAGGGCAATCACGAAGAAAATGAGTTTGGTTGCGACCAGACTGCCATAACCGGTTCCCAGAAACCCGTCCCAACTGCCGATGTAAGTCCATGCCAGCGGCAACCCCGTCAGCACCAGGGCCACCACTGAGCCGATACCCAGTACGGCAAAACCGCGAATGGCCTCCGGCCACAGGGCCTGGGCATCCGGATCCCGATGACCCAGACGCCACAGTGCCAGCAATTGGGCAACCCCGCCAAACCAGATGGCCGCCGCCAACTGGTGGATGACCGTCGTCACCATCAGGGCTTCGCGGTATTCAAACCGTCCGACCCCATGCACCAGCCAGGCTCCACTGACAACCAGGGGAACCGTCAGCGCGGCAGCCAGATTCCAGAGTACGCGCCGGGTAGGAGCCTGCAACAGGAACGGCGCGAGATACACCAACCCGCCCGCCAGAATCAACCGCAGCAGACCGGCCTGAAACTGCACCGTCGAAAAATAGGCCGCCACAGGCAATTCACCCAGTACTGCGGTCAGAATCAACCCCTTGATGATGAGCTTAAGCAGCATCATGATGGCCAGGGCCATAGCCCCGGCCCGCAAAATGTGGATACAGCCCCGGATGATTCCGGTACCGGCGGTACACTCCCGGCTCCATACCTTGAGGATGATGGCACTCCAGAGGAAACTGCCGACCACCAAAGCGTAGGCAATGAGTATCAGTCCCCCCAGAAAGTCATCGAGAAAATTGGCCAGACCCTGCATGTACATGGTTATTGTCCCCCAACTGCAAAACGGATGACGCTTTCGGTCAGGTGACCATCCGCCGCAAACACCTTGTATTTAAGGGCGTAGTCACCCGGCTCCAGGGCCGGTAAATGAATGCGGATTTGCCCCGGTTTGCTGCCCTTGTCCACCCGGGCGGGCTGATGAACATCGCCGCTGGAAACCAGAAAAAACCGCGACAGCGACAATTCCACGTTGGAATTGAACGCCAGCAGTACCGTTGTTTCGCGGTGGGCCTTGATGGGTTCGCGGGTCAGTGAGGATTCGGTAACCACGGCATGAGCCATAAGCGGCCCGTTAACACCGAGCCACAGCAGGAGTATCAAAAATCTGGCGTACATTGCTTAATTTTCCATCAAATGAAGGGAGGTGGGGCGGTTCAGGGCAGCAACGCTGAAATCAACTGCCCGCCTTGCTTTTCAGGGCGTGTCCGGCCAGATTTTTGCCGAGATCCCATATTGCACCGGGAACCTTGTGGCAATCGGCAATCACCGCGTCCAGGGCGCGTAAAATCCAGTCCTTGTCAGCATCATTGATGACCAGCGGCGGCAGAAACTTGACCACGTTCATGCCGTGCCCGGCCACCTGACTCAGAATACGGTGATTTTTGAACAGCGGGATGGTAATCATCTGGCTGAACAACCCCTTGTTGGCGGTTTCCAGCAGGCTCCAGGCGGCTTTCAGACTGAGGCTGCGCGGCGAGCCAAACTCCAGAGCCAGCATCAGTCCCTTGCCGCGTACCTGTTGCAGCAACTCATACCGTGCGGTCATGGCGTCCAGACCCGCCAGCAGTTCACTGCCGATGCGGGCCGCATTTTCCACCAGTTTTTCGTCCTCGATCACTTGCAGGGTGGCGATGCCGGCTGCCATGGCCATGTTGTTTTTGGAGAAGGTTGAGCCATGTACTACGGCCCTGTCCATCCGGTTAAAAACGGCATCCATGATCTGTTGGGTCATGGCGACGCCACCAACCGGGACAAACCCGCCGGAAAGGGCCTTGGCCATCAGAATCATGTCAGGCTCCACTCCCCAGTGTTCCATGGCCCAGAATTTTCCCGTGCGGGCAATACCGGTCTGGATTTCATCCATGACCAGCAGGGTACCGTAACGGGCACAAAGACGGGCGGCTTCGGGCAGGTAATCGTCGCCCGGAATGTTGACCCCCTTGCCCTGAATGGGCTCCACCATGAAAGCGGCCACATCACGGTTTTTCAGGGCTTCTTCCAGGGCCGGAAGATCATTGAAGGGAACCGACCCGCAGGCGGGCAGCAAGGGGCCAAATCCTTCACGGAAAATCTGTTCGCCGTTGAGCGACAGGGCACCCAGGGTCAAGCCGTGAAAGCCGTGTTCGCAGTAGAGGATTTTGTCGCGCCGGGTGGTATAACGGCTGAACTTGATGGCGGCTTCCACCGCTTCAGCCCCGGAATTACAGAAAAACAGCCGGTTGACACGCTCCGGGCAGTGGGCCAGCAGCTTTTCCGCCAGGATGCCACTCAGCAACGACACATCCATCTGCACCATGTCAGGTAATTCGCTGGCAAGAACATCCTGCAGGGCGCGAATGACGGTCGGGTGATTACGTCCCAGGGCGAATACCCCAAAACCGCTCAACAGGTCAAGGTACTGGTTGTCCTTGTCGTCGTACAGATAAGGTCCCCGGGCGCGGGTATAAACCCGGTCGTAGCCGATGGTCTTGAG
>CAIVXW010000316.1 GCA_903910005.1 uncultured Methylococcaceae bacterium | reverse complement strand
CTTCGACCGTGCCGTAGACCGAAGTCGGGTTGGTGCCGTCGATGGTAGTGCCCTGTGGAGGCATGGTGTCCAGAGTCACCGGCAGCGTCAGTCTGCCACTTTCGTTACCGGCTTGATCGGTAACAGTGACTGCAAACTGATATACGCCATCGGCCAGCGCCTGTTCCGGGCTGATGCTGAGCATATTCGCCGCGATGGCATCAGCGGTCAGGACGGTGGTCGCCAGAACTTTACCGCTATGGTCATACAGGCGAACCCGGTCACCGGTCAGGACGCCGGTGTCTCTCAGGGAGAGATCGAATACCGGACGATTGCTGGCGGTGTAGCCGTCACTGTTGCTTGCACCGGTGTCGGAAGCAGCCTGGAGGGCGATGTCGGCAATGGCACCCGGTGCCACGGTATCAATGGTGATGGACAGGCCCAATGGGCCACTTTCATTACCGGCCTGATCCGTCAGGGTGGTTGCCAGATCATAAACGCCGTCACTCATGGGAGCGGTCACGCGAATGCTGACCGTGTCGGCGGCAATATCGGCTGCCGTCAGGGTTACGGTGGCGAGTATGGGGTCGATGCCCGTGGCACTGAACCCGGCTTTGTGTGGCGCGGCATGAGCCGTCTGGTCATACAGCGTCACCGTGTCACCTGCTACGGCCCCGCTATCCTTCAGGGCAAGATCGAATACCGGGGTGGTCACTGCAGTATAGCGATCGGTATTGCTGATTCCGGTATCTGAAGCGGGTTGCAGGGTAGGGGGAGATAACAACGTCGGTGCTGTTAGATCAACCGTCAGGCTGTAAGCCGGGCCAGAGGCACTGACATTACCGGCCAGGTCGGTTGCCGTTACCGTGTAGCTGTGAATACCCTCGGTCAGTGCCGCTTTAGCGGGGATCGTGAAAGACCAGTGACCGGCATCATCGGTCAGAATCGTTCCCACTATGGCATTGCCATCCCGCACCGTGATGCGAGTCCCCGGCTCAGCGGTGCCCACCAGGGTTGGCCGGGTGTCATTGGTGCTACCGCCATTGGCAATCGTGCCCGACAGCGGACTGACATCATCGCTGATACCCTGCATGATCGGCGCATCCGGTGCCTGGGTATCCAGTGTAAACCTGTAAGCAGGCGAAGCAGCTGACGTATTGCCGGCCGCATCGGTCTGGCGCACGCTGACGGATTTAATGCCGTCACCGGTCAGGCTGAGGGTAGAACCTGCCCCCGCCGTCCAGGTGCTGCCTCCATCCAGGCTGTATTCCCAGCGTCCCCCGTCTTCGAGTTGACTGATGTCGAGCAGGCCCGCCGTGGTAATGCCATCGTCAGTATTCCTGCCGTCGTCGCTGGCCAGCAGAATGGCCGGTACGGCTACCGTGGTGTCGATGACCAGACGCATGAGGCTGGAGAGGCTGCTGGTATTACCGGCCGCGTCGGTCAGTGTTGCGGTGACGTCGTGGGTGCCTTCTGCCAGGATGATGGAGGTCACGTAATCGGCGTGGCCCTGGGCAATATCAGCGGCGGCGAGAGCCGTGGTTCTGGCCAGTACGCCGTGGTCGTAGATTTTGACGGTATCACCGGCAACCGGCGCGTAAGCCCTGGTGCCACTGAGAGACACCCGCACGGTCGGTCTGGCCACTCGGGTCAGGCCGTCGCTGTTGCTGAGGCCGCTGTCGAACGCCGAAAGCAATGACAGGGCAGGGGCTTCGGGGGCGGTGGTATCCGCCGAGTTGTCGATAACGGGCTGGTCACTGAAAGCCAGCGCGGTATTGCCGGTGACATCTGCGATCAGGTTGCTCTCGGGTGGCAGGTAAGAAACCAGAATGTTCGAATCCGCATTGGTAATGGCCGTCTCCAGCGTCAGGGTGACGGTGGCGTTGAGGGCATCCACCGCGACGTTGCTGACGTTGACGGTCGTGCCACCATTCTTGCTGACCGCAAAACTGGAAGCGGCTGGAACCGTACCCGCAAACTCGGTATCGGCTTCCGTGTAGGTAAGAACCAGGCGGGTAGCGTTGGTTGTGGCACTGGCCAGTGTCGGGGCGGTGGTGTGCTTGTCACCGCGGTGAGCG
>CAIVXW010000315.1 GCA_903910005.1 uncultured Methylococcaceae bacterium | reverse complement strand
TATCTGCGGGCCACCTGTGGATAACTTTTTTCAGTCCTGATGCGGGTTTGAGGCCTGTTTCGATATGCACCAGGATGGTGCAAAAAAGTTAGCATTACAGCAACACCGGCTTGGTCACTTCATCTCAAGACAACGAAACGTACAATTTGGCTTCAATCATAAAAGAAATGAACCCTCCTGACAAGTTTCAGCCGCGAGGAAACCGAAACCCTGGACATGCTCTACCGGCATCGACGGGAATTCGCCGTCGGCCACGGCATCTCGGTTCATGTCCCCTAACCGAATCGTGTGCGGAACACGCCACCCAGGTCGAAACCGAATGGGTGCCCAGCTTCGAGCTTCCCCAGCCAACCCCGAGGTCGGAGGCTGACGACGAAAACCTCACTGGTCTGATCCTGGACATGAAGGAACTGGCGGAACTGCCCAAGACTGGACTCATCGCCAGCTTGCGCCCTATCGAAACGGCCTATCGGATTTGGATCAAACCGGAAGAAGCCAAGCTAAGCCTGCTCCCGGAGCAATTAGCCGGACACGAAACAGCGGCCAAACGTTCTATCGGGCAATGCCGCCGCGCCCTGGAACGCATCAAGGCAGGCATCGATCTCATTGAGACCAATGCCCAGGCCGAGGAAGCTTTCCGCTTTGCCAACCGCGCCACGTGGCGGCAACGCAATCCATAATTCCAGGTTTTCGCATGATGCCATAAGTAGTGTATTCAAAGGTTAATTCATTCCCTTATAACCTATTACAATGAAACCGCAAAGCCGATATTGAGGCGTTGCCACTGGCTTTACGGGTGTGTTATGTAGCCGTGACGCAACGCATGGCCTAAGTGGGCACGAATCTTGGTGTACCCCCTACCGAAGGCTTTGGCAACGGTCTGTTTGAGCTTAGGCTTAAAGGCCCGGAAGGCATTGCCCGCGTGTTTTACCGCACCTTGCAGTTGCGATCGAATGTCTGCAGGCGATGCCGTCAGATCCACGGTAGCAAATCGGATGGGGTATCCCTGGATCACCGCCGTATCAACGGGAGACTGACTACTTTGGTTATGCAGTCGCCAGCACATCATAATAGCGGTGGTCTCACGTCCTGATCTTGGTGAAACCATAATCAGTCCCCTCTACCAGGGCGGATTTTATCGGAAGAACGGTTCTCCTTCACGGTATTAACCTGTATCTGCCTGTTTGCAGGACAACACGCGCCATCATTCCAAAAATCCCCGCTTCCTGAACTTTTTAAGCCACTGTTTCCGTTCAGCCCTGAGTCGTAGCCGGTTAAGGTAGAGGTATTGGCCGATGTCTATGGCGTTGGATCGGGCTTGTGCCAGTGATTCCAGGGTTTTTGGGCGTGTTGGAGGGTTGTGAGTAACCAGGCAGAAATTATGCCTTTTACGGATTACCTGAAGACCGCGATAACCCGCCCGGGCCGCATCTTCGAGCAGGTAGTTGGCCCACAGGGCATTCACTGGCCCCATCAGTTCGCAGCGAATATGCCGTCTGTTCAAATGACCCTCACAGGAACACCAGACCCCGCAACCTACAGCACTCAGAGCCTTCACCAATATGGCGACGGAGGCTTCCAGCATACAGAGGGGAGTTTTGGGAGTGAGGGCGTGCTCCCTGAACCACTGCATGGTTCTGAAACTGCAATGGATGAACGCTTCTGAGCGAATGACCGGCCACCTGAACAGCGTGCTGATCTGTCGATTGCTCAGTTCAATATCCTTTTGCAGCAGTTCATAATTTCCGTATCGTCCATATTCAAGCGTGCCTGCATTCAGCCCCATGCGTTCCAGCAGGACGATCAGAACCTCATGATCAGACAAAGGTCTTTCCTGATTATCCCGGTCACTGTAGAAGGGTTTTATCGCACCTGTGGATACAAAACCGAAGGGAATCTGGCCATCCATTTTCAGATAACACCTCTCGATTTTTTTGCGTGGGTTTCGGTAGGTATAGGCGTTATCTGACAGAAAAATAGTGCGGCTTCGGCTATCGGTTTCAATCAGGAATCCTCTCCGTAGCAACTGGTTGGATAGCAGGGATTTATCCGATGTGATCATGGCTATCTCCCGATTCTGCAAATTCTCGAAAAACAAATCCAGATTCATGGGTGATACACTCCAGGGTAAAATGGTGAAACTACACAGTTGGCCAGGCGATATCGGTCAACCTGAGGCACAGTATAAAACCGGCGTGCGTCAAATCCTGTCGCACACAAGGCACCTGTCTGGCTCCATTGCTGCGACGGCTTGACCACTTGCCTCGCAGACGGGTTGTAAACTGCGTCCTGCCGAATTTTATCTCCCTGCATCCTTGTTAAAGCGCATAACCAGGACAAGGGACTTAAATCCCGTCAAGCCATAACACTGCCCCCAGTCTGCCCGGCACCGGTTTGATGGTAGACTTGTTGGCACTGATGTATTATGATCAGCACCCGGTTAATAATTTCATTTTGTGGTGCTTGAGGGCTACTGTAAATGTCTTGCAAGAGACTGACGCTTTAGTATTTTTCAGGAAAAATTTTAAAAATAAAAGAATTGCAAAATCGCTAACTGGACTTACGTTCAAACAGTTTGAAATTCTGCTTCAATTTTTTGAGGCAGCCAAACTAAAGTCGCAGAAATTGCGCCTGCAAAACAAGGAAATAAAACGCATCACCAACTTTCCCCAGACCACAAACACTCACTCAGAAATAGGTGCCCTGCATGTCGAACCCTTTCTTCGATCACCCGATTCTGAACTCCCCGTATGAGCCACCTTCACGGCATTGGGACCTCGGACCCGCCCATGGCCCGGAAGCCGCCTGCGACCTTCAGGTGGATGATATGGAACATCCGTTTTGCGGTACTGGCTACATGGAGCCAGACGGTGCGGCCATTCACCCGCACTCCACTTTCGTCGAAGTGGGCCACCTCTTTACACGAGATTTTTTTTCATTCATTTTTTTCCATATGGCTGCCCAATGATTATCAGAATTACCCGAACGACAGGTTTATCTCAAATTATCTTGAACAAGGTTGTTGCCATTTTGCGGCAACACACTGGCCCGCTGAAATTTGAGATGGAGCGTGAGGAACTGGAATTTAATAATGATTATTTTGAGTGGGAGGATTTTTTTGGGCAATGCACAAAATACAGGCAAAAACATGATTTGCCTGTTGACGATTTTTTGATCGTACTGACCGAACTGAACGATAAGAATAACTTTTTTAGTACTTTTTCTCCACAGAAAGAAGACAGGACTGTATTCGTACATGCCATCGGTTGGGAAAACTACATTCACTCTGAGCCTGAAAATCCCATTGCTTACCAAGTAATTGAAAACATCCTGCATTCATTGTGTTTTCAGTATCATGGGGAACATTTTTATAATGCTTTTCACGATACGCCAATCGGTTGTATGAATGATATGTGCGGATGGAAACCAGATATATCATTCAAATTGCGTACTGGTGATATTTGTCCGGATTGCATGTCCATTCTTGAGTCCGCTCCTGTTTCAAAAGAGATCATCGGGCAGTGTATTGCAGTGTTTGAAAGCGTGCGACTCAATATGCTTTTCAATAAAGAATTACAAACTACCAAAACATTTGAAATGAATCTGCCGTTTCCTGTTGCCATTACCAAGCGTAAACTCAGCACCACTTTGGAACCGCTCAGGAAAGTATTGATGCTGATAGACCATTTTGACTCTATTGTAAGAACGGCTGTCCTTATGTTGAGTAAACTGACCATGAAACCAGGCGAATCAGAGTCGTTTTTT
>CAIVXW010000314.1 GCA_903910005.1 uncultured Methylococcaceae bacterium | reverse complement strand
TGGGAGTATCATGGGGGGGGAGAGGGGTGAGGGGTGAGTGATGAGTGATGAGTGATGAGTGATGAGTGATGAGTGATGAGTGGGGAGTGGGGAGTGATGAGTGGGGAGTGGGGAGTGGGGAGTGGGGCGGCCATCCAGGCCGCCGGTGGGCAAGGAACGAGTGAACCCTCGATTCGCCATTTGCCATACGCCATACGCCATACGCCATACGCCATTCGCCATACGCCATACGCCATACGCCATTCGCCATACGCCATACGCCATACGCCATACGCCATTCGCCATTCGCCATTTGCCCCTAACCCCTAACCCCTAACCCCGGCCCTGCGCCAGACCCGTACTCACCGTAACCGCCTTAAAACTCATGCACACCCGAACCCTTGGCTTGCTTGCCCTCATAACCGGTACTTCACCGACATTTGCCCTTGACCTGTACGTAGACACCCAAACCAAACAACTCTACGCCGAACCCGGCCCGGGCCGTACCAAACTTGGAACATTTGAGCGGGTCGAGGACAAGCACCCACCGATTGCGCCAGCGGCCGAGCATCCACCCACCGCGTCAACCCCTGTCGGCAAAACCGCCGTAGCCAAAGATGACGCTCACCTCAAACTGGACGACAGGGGACTGGGGTTTGAAAGTAATGACGGGCAGTTCAAAGCCCGTCTGGGCGGACGGCTGCAGGTAGACTCGCAGGTGAATTTCAATGAATCCACCGCGCCTGCGGTAGCCAGGCTATCGGATGATCTGGGTTTGCGCCGGGCAAGGCTTTATACCGAGGGTACCCTGTTTCATGACTACGACTACCGCTTCGAGTATGACTGGGCCAGAAATGGCGGCGGAACCCAGGGTATCACCGACGCCTTTATCCGGTATACCTATTTCAAACCCTTTTCCATTACCGTGGGCCAGCTCAACGAAGGCAAGGCACTGGAGTCAACGATGAGTAATAACGTCATGACCTTCATCGAACGGCCCCTGCCCCACAATGCCCTGATCGAAGCCGGGCCGGCCAGCAAATACCAGTTGGGCCTCATGGCGGATACCTATGGCACCGTGTTCAGCCATGCCTATACGCTGAGGCTTGGCCTTACGACCGAATCCCTCGGTGCCCCTGCACCGGGTAACAGTTCCGGCAACAGTCAGGGCAACATCAACCGTAACGCCTTCAGTGGCGACATCGGCCACCAATGGGTTGGACGCCTCACTGCCCTGCCCTATCGGGATGCCCAGGGTCATCTGCTGCACGTCGGCGGCTGGGGATCGTGGCGGGATGTCAATAACCAGTACAATCCGGATGGCAGTTACCGTAACGGCGGCTGGCAATTCGTGGCCCAGCCCAATACCAGTATGGACCGTACCAACTGGCTCAATACCGGCAATCTGACCACCACTGCCTGCACGGCCGTCGCGGCCAGCGGCACCTGCCTGCGTCATGCAATCGTCCGCGAGGTAGACCATATCGCCATGTTTGGCGGAGAGTTGGCCGGCGTCTGGGGTCCCGGCCATTTCACCGCCGAATACATGCAGGCCAACATTTCCGGAACCGGCTATGGCAGCAATGATGCCTTGCGGGGATACTCGGTTTACGGGGGGTGGTTTCTGACCGGAGAGACCCGGCCCTATGACGAGAAGAAGGGATTATGGAACCGGTTGATTCCCAACAGCAGCGTCATCGGTGGCCACGGCTGGGGTGCCTGGGAAGTAGCCGCCCGGTACGATCTGATGGACATGAATACCTCGGGTATCGCCGGGGGGAGTGTCAACACCGGCACACTGGCCCTCAACTGGTATCTCAATTCCCATGTTCGCCTGATGACCAACTGGGTACGGGTACTCAGCAGCAACACCGCCCGGGCCGGAAGCTGCACCGCACCGACCGCTGGCAATAACCCCGCCATAGCCTGCTTTGACGGACTCAGCCCGGATATCTGGGAAACCGCCCTGCGCCTGGATTTTTGAAGGGAGTCAGCCTGACCGGGCCTGATCCGCCATATCGCTGTTCCAGCAACCGGAGCCGTTCCACCGTTCCCACATCCAGCCAGAAGCCCGGGTAATGCTCCCCGCTCACCTGCCCGTGGTCAATCGCTTGCCTCAGCAGGGGAGCCAGGGGGAATCGTCCGGGTTGGCAGTCGGCAAACAGTTGCGGACGGTAAACACCGATGCCGCTGAAGGTCAGTCGGGGACAGCCCGTGTTTTCAACCCGCCCGGCGTTCAGGCCAAAATCCCCGTCCGGGTGATGCGACGGATTGTCGACCAGTACCAGATGGGCCAGGCCTTCGGGCGAGGTCGGCAGTTGTCCGAACGGATAGTCCGAGGCTACATCACCATTGACCACCAGAAACGGCTCCGCCCCCAGCAGGGACAGTGCCTGATGAATACCGCCGCCGGTTTCGAGCAGGGTGGATTCCCGCGAATAGCCAAGGCGAATGCCAAACTGGCTGCCGTCCCCCAGTCGGGCTTCGATTTGTTCACCCAGCCAGGCGGTATTGATGACGATGTCGTTAAACCCGGCCCGGGTGAGTGCGACCAGGGTATGTTCAATCAGGGGTCGCCCGGCCACCTGCAGCAAGGGCTTGGGGGTGTGGTCGGTCAGTGGGCGCATGCGTTCGCCCCGACCGGCAGCCAGGATCATGGCTTTCATGGCAGTACCTCGCTCAGTCGGTGATAAACCCGGTCATCCAGAAACCGTCCCAGTGCCGACAACTCGGGATAAAGGCCCGCCACCACCGACACATAGGACAGGGTGCGCGGAATGTCGGCCAGATAGCCGGGTTTGCCGTCACGCTGCTTGAGACGGGCAAAAATGCCCACCGCCTTGAGGTGCCGCTGCATGCCCATGAGGTCGAAGTCGTGGCGAAACGCTTCCGGCGAGGAGCAGGTTCCGGTCAACCGACGAAAGTCTTCCACCCAGGCATCCACCCGGGTTTCCGGCCACAGCACATAACAGTCCCTCAGCAACGACACCAGGTCATACGTCAGCGGTCCCTGTACCGCATCCTGAAAGTCCAGCACTCCGGGGCTGGAATCACCGGTTGCCATCAGGTTGCGGGAGTGGAAATCGCGGTGGACAAAAACCACCGGCTGGGCCAGTGCCCGGCTTACCAGATGATCCGACACCCAGGCCCAGAGTGTCTGCTCGGCGGGGGTCAGACGCAATCGGAGCAAGCCTTCCAGAAACCACTCCCGAAAAATATGCAGTTCGCGCCGCAGCAGGGCTTCATCATAGGACGGCAGGGCCGGATGGTCGGCGGGGCGTATCCGTGCCTGCATTCGTGCCAGGGTCAGGAGGGCGGCCTGGTACAGTTCAGTGGCGGCAGGTGTGTGGCGCAGGGCGTAATACGGGGTCGAACCCAGATCGTCCAGCAACAGAAAACCTTCCGCCTCATTGACGGCGTGTACCGCCGGCACCTGGATACCGGCGTTTTGCAGGATATGGCCGACCCGGAGAAACGCCTGCAGGCTTTCGCGTTCAGGCGGTGCATCCATCACGATCCAGGTACGGCCCTCGCGGGTAAAACGAAAATAACGGCGAAAACTGGCATCGGACGAGGCGGGCATCAGGCCGAGGGGGGGCGTCGGCAAAATCCGGGTCAGCCAGGCTGCCAGGGCATTCAAACGGGAATCGGTGCAATCAGACATACAAAACGGTGACGGGCTTACGGTAGAATGGAAACATGAACCGGGATATTTCACCATAACTCAAGCCCTTCCCAATATGCCCCTTGTGTCCAAGTGCCGAACTTTACCCCCTCTGGGCCTGCTATTGCTGCCCGCGCTGGCTCAGGCAGCCGACTGGAACTGTCAGCGCAACGAAACCACCGGCGAGTGGCGTTGTGCTTCCCGCAAGGCGGCGACTGAGCCCTCTGCACCACGCGGTGAAGTTCCCCCGTCCGCCCCGCCGGTTCAGTCGGCTCCGGTTGAGGTAACCGCCCGGCCGTCGCCAGTACCCACCGTGGAACGGCCGTCGCCCCCTCCGCCAACGCCGCAAAATCGACCGATTCAAGACGACGAAACGGACGGGGACGACGCTGAGGATGACGAGGCAGCCGACGCCGTCGCACCGCCGGCTGCACCGGCAACGATGGAACAATATCCGCCGGGCCAGTTCGCACTGCCCGATGCGTCCGCAACGGCGGAACAACCGCCGCCTGCCGCAGATGATTCGACCGCCCCCAAACCCAGCCCCCGCCCCCGACTGGACGGCACCGGCAGACGGGTGAGCGAGCCGCTGGCCCGATCCGACAGCCCGGCCGGTTCCGGAAGCGGGCGCGGTGCCTGGCAGTGTCGTCCGGTCAAGGGCAACGGCGAAAAAAACTGGGATTGCGCCGAGACCCGGGCCAGCACGGCCAGTACCCCGTCGTCTCCGGTCAGGGAGGCAGACCCGACCCGATCGGCCACCCTGCAGTCACAGGATGAAATCCGCTTCCAGGCTCTGGCAGATGCCCTGCCAGCCAATCCCTGGGCGGCGGTCTGCGCCGGTCAGCGCAACAAACACCCGCTGGATGTGTTTTTGCTGAGTGGCGAGGAAAAACGCCTGCGCGAACAATCTCCCCTGCACGTCTATTCAAATCAGGCCGAGATGATCGACAACGAAATTTCCACCTTCACCGGTGATGCCGAATTGATCCGGGCCGATCAGCGACTGTGGGCTGATTTCGTCAGCCACAACCAGGTCGCCAACACCGTAAATGCCCGGGGTGGGGTGGTGTATCAGGAGCAGGGATTATCGCTGGCCTCAGACAGTGCCTTTCTCGACATGGACACCAACCGGCACGTGTTCCGCAATACCCAGTTCATTCTGCAAGCCGGGCCCGCCCGGGGTACCTCGCGGGAAACCCGTTTTGAAAGCCAGGATGTATCCCGTTATGACAAGTTTACGTATACCGCCTGTCCACCCGGCAATCGCGACTGGCTGCTGCACGCCGATACGGTACGCATCGACAAGGCCAGCGGACGGGGATCCGCCCGCAATGCCTGGTTTGAATTCAAGGGCGTACCGCTGTTTTATTCGCCCTACCTGAGTTTTCCGACCGACGACCGGCGGCAAAGCGGATTTCTTAATCCCGCCTTCGGCACCACCAAGGTGGGCGGGTTTGACCTGATGGTGCCGTATTATTTTAATCTGGCTCCCAATTACGACATGACCTTCGCACCGCGCCTGCTGACCCGGCGCGGATTGTTGCTGCGGGATGAATTCCGCTATCTGACTTCCTACGGACAGGGACGCATACTGGCCGAAGTATTACCGGACGATGCGGTTCGCGGTGAAAGCCGGGGACAGGCCGGCTGGCTTAACGAAAGCCAGTTTGGCAGTCATGTCCGCAGTCATATTGATGCCAATTACGTCTCCGACGAACGGTACCTGAATGATCTGGGCAATCCGCTCAACATTGTGGATTACCGCTATGTACGCAGTAATGCGTACACCAGTTACTCGGGTGCCCATTTTGATGCCAGGGCCGCCGTGGATTATTTCCAGACCATCGACCCGACCATCCTCAGGGCAAACCGGCCGTATTATCACCTGCCCCAGTTTACCATGAACTACCGCCACGGTATTGCCAATACCGGGCTGCACTTCGACGGACTGCTGGACATTGCCAATTTTTCCCATGACGACGACACCCGGGTGGTTGGCCAGCGGCTCAACCTGAAGCCCCGGCTCTCCTGGCCCATTCAGAGTACCGAAGGCTTTTTTACTCCGAGTATCGGCGTGCAGCATACCCAGTATCTGCTGGAAAACCAGGCTCCGGGCCTTGACAACGAAATGGGGCGTACCCTGCCGATTGCCTCGGTCGATAGCGGCTTGTATTTTGAGCGGGATTTCAACCTGGATAAAACGCCCTGGGTACAAACCCTGGAACCCCGCTTGTACTATCTGTATGTACCCTATACCGACCAGAAAGACCTGCCGGTTTTTGATACCACCGAATACGACTTTACCTTTTACCAGCTGTTCCGGGAAAACCGGTTTACCAACCCGGATCGCTACTCTGACGCCAATCAGGTTACGGCAGCCCTGACCTCACGCTTCATTGACGAAGGTACCGGACTGGAACGGCTCCGTACCAGCCTTGGCAAAATTGTCTATTTCGAGACGCCCCGGGTCTCGCTGGCGCAAACCCTGCCGCCCGCCCTGGTAAGGGAAAACATCATTGCCGATGTCTACAGCCGTCTCAGCCAGAGTTGGTCATTCCGCAGTTCCGGCCAGTGGAATACCGAACGGGAACGGATTGACCGGGGCCAGATTGCCCTGCAATTCGATGATCGCAACAATAATCTGCTGAATCTGGCGTACCGTTTCCGCCGTAACCAGAATCAGGACAGCACCAGTCTCGACCTGACCGATGTATCGTTCCGCATTCCCGTCATTCAGCAGTGGCATCTCATCGGTCGCTGGCAATACTCACTGCTGGATGACAGAACCCTGGAAAGTTTCCTGGGATTTGAACGGGAAACCTGCTGCTGGCGTTTCACCCTGTTGGGACGCCATTACCTCAATGGCATTACCAACGCCCAAACCGGCAACAATACTTCCAATACCGGACTGTTCATGCAACTGGAGTTGAAGGGATTAACCCGCCTGGGCGACCAGGTTGACCAGTTCCTGCAGCGCAGCATCAGTGGATATCGCTACGAAGACGACTAATCATCATGACCCATAAAATCCATTCAAGCCAGGCCGCCCGTGTGGGATTGAGCCTGTTACTGCTGGCCAGTCCCCTGACTCAGGCCTATACCCTGGATCGCATCGTTGCCGTGGTGGAGGACGGTGTCATTCTGGAAAGTGAACTGGAGGCCAAAGTCAGTGCCATCGAACAGACCCTGAGAAGTAGTCAGACCCCCCTGCCACCGGGCGATATTCTGCAACGCCAGGTGCTGGAACGGCTGATTGTGGATCGCATACAACTGCAACTGGCGGAAAAGGCCGGTATCCGGGTGGACGATGAAACCCTGCGCCAGGCGGTACAGCAAATTGCCCGGCGCAACAATATGGAGATGGAGGAGTTTCGCAATTCCCTGCGCCAGGAGGGCATGGACTACGCCACCTTCGTCGACCAGATTCGTACCGAAATCGCCACCGGACGCTTGCGTAACGGCCAGGTCAACAGTCAGATCAAACTCAGTGACCGGGAGGTGGAACATTTTCTGGCCACCCAGGGTAAATCCAGCCTGGCCCGCGACAGCCAGTACCATCTGGGCCATATCCTCATCGCTACCCGTCAGGCTGCCTCGCCCCGGGACGTACAGCAGGCCCGCGACAAGGCAGAAAAACTGGTGAGCGAAATCAAGGCCGGACTGGACTTCAAACAGGCGTCGATCCGCTCGTCGGATTCCCCCCAGGCCTTGAACGGAGGCGATCTGGGCTGGCGCAAACTGTCGGAGATTCCCTCATTGTTTGCCGAGGTGGTACCGGGCCTGCACGAAGGCGAAGTGGCCGGGCCGATACGCAGTCCCAGCGGATTCCACATCATCAAACTGCTGGGGAACCGGGGCGGGCAATTCGACAGCATTACCAAAACCCGTGTCCGCCACATTCTGATTAAACCCAATGAGGTGCTGTCGGATGAAGAGGCCAAACGTAAACTGCTCGCCATCAGGCAGCGGATCGAGAATGGCGATGATTTTGCCCAGTTGGCCCGTGGCCATTCCGATGACAAGGGATCGGCCATCAAGGGCGGTGAACTGGGATGGATTCAGGCCGGTGCCCTGGTGCCCCCCTTCGAGGAAGCCATGAATCAGTTGGCACTCCGCCAGATCAGCGAACCGGTACAAACCCAGTTTGGCTGGCACCTGATTCAGGTGCTGGAACGGCAGGAATCCAGCGACACGGCTGAACTGCTGCACAATCAGGCCCGGGACGAATTATTCAAGCGCAAGGTCGAGGAAGAGACGGAACTCTGGCTACGCCGCATCCGCGACGAAGCCTATGTCGACATCCGGCTGTAAGCCGACGGGCAATGACTTGTAATTCACATCGTGATTGAGGCATAATTTCACCCAGTGATTGATCCGGCACCGATACACCCTGCCTGAACCCCTTGTACCCAAAGGCCGGTGCCGGCGCCCGGCACATGATTTTGTTTCAAGTGAACACCGATGCCCGGTTTTTTTGCCCGATCTTCCAGTCTTTTGGGTCTCGACATTGGAGCGACCGGCATCCGGTTGCTCGAACTGGCGGGAACCCCGGACGACTGCACCCTCAAAAGCATCGCCCGGGTTGCCTACAGCCGCATCCCTGACGGCGATGAAGGCCGGGACGCCGACCTCATCAGTGCCGCCATACAGCAGGCCATCCGGC
>CAIVXW010000313.1 GCA_903910005.1 uncultured Methylococcaceae bacterium | reverse complement strand
GATACGGTGCTGAATGCGGAAACCCTGCCCCGAATCATCATGCCCAATCGGGAGGGGTTTGTGCGGATGTGGCCTGAACCGACCGGGCTGCGGTGAGGGCCGAGGGGCGAGGGGCTATCGGGATTCGCTCGCCCGGACATCAAGCCTGCCTGGACAGCGCGCGGCGGTGTACTGCTACCGCTTCTTCTCAATCAGGGAGCCTTGGCCTGGGTGCTGTCGCTGGCCGGTGCGTTTGAATTGTCCTGCAAACCTTCCAGTTCCAGTTCCTGCTCCAGTTCATCGTCTGCCGGCGGGTTGCCGTCGTGGATCAGGTAATTACGTTGCTGGAAGTAGGCGTTGCGGATAAATTCGTAGCGATCCAGCGAGGCTTCGTCGACAATTTTGCTGGCACTTAAGAGATCAGCCCGGGTATCCAGGGTTTTGAGGGTACCGGTTCCGTAGGGAATCGCTGCCGGGGTTACCCAGTTGATGGGATTGGCTGCCGAGTCACCCGCCAGTCCCAATGCTCCCCGTGGCGTACTGGGTCCCACCAGCGGCAACACCAGATAGGGTCCGGACGGCAAACCCCAGGAACCCAGGGTCTGATCCATGTCCTCGTTGTGTTTGCTCATGTTGAGGTTGCTGGCGACATCGACGAAGCCGCCCAGGCCCAATGTGGTATTGACCACCAGACGGCCCAGATCACTGCCTCCCTGGGTCAGCTTGAACTGGAGCAAATCATTGGCGATGACGTTAATCTCATCAATGTTGCTGAAGAAATTGGTGATGCCCCGATCAACGAAGGTTGGAGTGATCCACTGGTATCCCTTTGAAACGGGCTTCATGAAATAATCATCCAGACTGTCATTGAACTTCTGCACTTCCCGGTTCCAGCCTTCCAGGGGGTCACGGGGATCGTTTTTGGTGGCAGTAGCAGCACAACCTGTCAAGCTCAGAGCCAGCAGGAATCCCAGTCCCGGACGGAAGGGGAGGGGCCGGAGGCGTGTTTTCATTGTTTTATCCTCATCTTGCAGAAGGTTTGGATGGATGGCTGATGGTATGATGGTGTCGAGTCCTGAAGGGCTGCAAATATAATTGAGGACATCCCCCTCGTCGAGTACAAATTGTATCTTTTCATGATGACTGAACAACAACGTCCGCCGTTTTCCCGCCGTTTTCGCGGCTATCTGCCGGTGATTGTCGATGTGGAGACGGCGGGTTTCAATCCTTCGGAACACGCCCTGCTTGAAATTGCCGCCGTGATCCTCCGCATGGATGACCAGGGTGGCCTGCACATCGTCGAGACACATGCCGCCCATGTCAAACCGTTCAGGGGAGCCAAACTGGATGAGGCCGCACTGAAGTTCAACGGCATAGACCCTTACCATCCGTTTCGTTTTGCCGTGGAGGAGGCCGAGGCTCTGGCCCGGGTGTTTACGCCGGTCAAGGCGGCGGTCAAGGCCAATGGCTGTACCCGGGCCATACTGGTGGGCCACAACCCGTCGTTTGATCTGGGATTTGTCAACGCGGCGGCCAATCGCTGCAAAATCAAAAAAAATCCGTTTCATCCGTTCAGCACGTTTGATACCGCTACCCTGGGCGGGCTGGCCTATGGACAAACGGTGTTGTCCAAGGCGGCCCAGGCAGCCGGTCTGAAATGGGACAACAATGAGGCCCATTCGGCCATTTATGATGCGGAGCAAACCGCCCGCCTGTTTTGCGCGGTGGTTAACCGCTGGGCTGAACTGTCCCGGCAACCCTCACCGTCCGGCGAACCGGAACAAATGACAGATGCCGGGCCAGACCCGGGCGACCAGTGATTGAATGTGTCAGTTTGTGGGGCGTGTCGCTGTCAGGAGCCGCTGTAATTCGCCCTGTTCCCACAGCTCGATCATGATGTCACAACCACCGACCAGTTCGCCCCCGATGTACAACTGGGGGTAGGTTGGCCACTGGGAGTAGGTTTTGAGGTTTTCCCGCAGTTCCGG
>CAIVXW010000312.1 GCA_903910005.1 uncultured Methylococcaceae bacterium | reverse complement strand
CTGCGCCCGCCCAGCCAGACATGCAGCACGGCAAAGCCGCTAAAGATGAAGGGAGCCAGGCAGGGCTGGATGACGTTCCAGCTCACTGCGGCAATCCCCTCGGGAGCGATCATCGCCAGCCCCGTCAGCCCCATCAGTGCGTAGGCCATATTTCTGGGCAGGGTCAGTTGCCTGAATTCGGCACCGAATCCACCCGGATTGTACAGTATGGCCTGCCACCAGCGTGCCATGAACAGGCTGAGAACCAGGCTGGCCACTGAACCCAGGGCAATCAGGCCGGTGAGCCAGGCGGCAAAATCCTGAAAACGCACCAGCAACTCATCCCGATCCGCAGCACTCGGAGCCTGTGACAGGGCGGAGGCGGCCACCTGGCTGAAGGTTTCAGTCCAGAATGCTGCCGGATTGTCCAGTACCGCATAGGCCACCAGCACTGCCAACACCCCAAGAGCCGCAGCCACCAGCAAGGTGGAGGATAGACGTCCGCTTTCCCGCCAAACCGAGGCACATACCCAGGCCGGTCCCCACAGCAGCAATCCGTAAACCAGGGCGTTGACCGGACTACCCAGCAGGTAACCGCCAAAGACGACCAGACCAGCCAGGGCTATCAGGGCGATGATTCCACCTTCGCGTGCCCCCTGCCTGAGGGTTGGCAAAGCCAGTGCCGCAACGGCAAACAGGCTGACCAGCGGCATCAGCCAGGACAGGAAAGTGAACAGCAGCACCATGCCGGCGGCATGAATGCGGCCTGTCATGATGAAACTGGCCAGAAAACGCATGACGCTGATTCGGGTGGGGTTGGGTTGAGTCGGCTTCAGGTGTGGGAATCGCAGAACGGGATCAGTGCCAGGAAACGGGCACGCTTGATGGCGGCCGTGAGCTGACGCTGGTATTTGGCTTTGGTACCGGTGATCCGGCTAGGTACGATCTTTCCGGTTTCAGAGATGTATTCCTTGAGTAGTTCGATATCCTTGTAATCGATTTCGCTGACGCCTTCAGCGGAGAATCTGCAATACTTTTTGCGTTTGAATTGACGAGCCATGGTTTTTCCGAAGTATGTGTGTTGAGTCCCGATGAATATAACCCTTTAACCTTCCGCCGGTACGTCTGCTTCCAGCCCCCCGGTTTCTTCATCATCGTCTGCCAGACGGGGTGAGGATGCGTCCTGCTGACGGGCCATGGGAGAGGGTTCGGTAATGGCAGCTTCCCGCACCAGGGTGAGGCTCCGCAGCACGGCATCGTTGAAGCGAAAGCCGCTTTCCAGTTCATCCAGGGTGGGTTGATCACACTCGATGTTCATCAGGACGTAATGGGCCTTGTGAACCTTGGCAATCGGATAGGCCAGTTGACGGCGCCCCCAGTCTTCCAGGCGATGGATATGACCGGCGGAGGCCTCGATCAGCGAGCGGTAGCGTTCCAGCATGCCCGGAACCTGCACGCTTTGATCGGGGTGAACCATGAAGATGATTTCGTAGTGTCGCATTGATGCTCCTTTCGGATGGTTACAGCCTCCCCCGGTAAGGGTGAGGCAAGGAGAAGGCGTCATGGACGCCGGTAAAAACGAACTATTCTAACGTGAATTGGGGATAAGGGGAAATGGTTAAGTGGCGGAGGGCGGAGGGCGGAGGGCGGAGGGCAGAGGGCAGAGGGCAGTAACCTGCCCCCTCACCCCTCGCCATTCACCCCTCACCCCTCACCATTCACCATTCACCACTCGCAGCCAGGATGGCCGTGCCACTCTCCACTTAACCCACCACGCGGCCAGGATGGCCGCGCCACTTACCGCTCGCCAGTATCTGGGCGGTAACATCCGCCGCCTGACGATTGGGTTTGACATCGTGAACCCGGAATATTCGTACCCCCTGCATCACCCCCAGTACCGTGGTTGCCACGGTGGCCCCCACCAGTTGTTTGGGGTCTTCCTCCTGACAGATGGCCCCCATGAAACGTTTGCGGCTGGCTCCGAGCAGTACCGGATAACCCGGTGCCACGATTGCAGTCAAGCAGGCCATCAATTCGAGATTGTCCTCGCGCCGCTTGCCAAAGCCAATGCCGGGATCCAGTATGATGTGTTCAGGCCGGATACCCAGACGTTCAGCCTGTCTGGCCCGATCCAGCAGATAATCCCGAACTTCGGTGGTGGTCTGCTCATAACGGGGGTTATCCTGCATGGTTTTGGAGTCCCGACCCTGACGGTGCATCAGAATCACCGGGCAGTCGCGGCGGGCCAGCAGGGTCAGCATGGCCGGATCATCCGTGGCCGCCGACACATCGTTGACAATATCGACACCCTCGGTCAGTGCCGCATCTGCCACTTCGCTCCGGGTGGTGTCGATACTCAGCAGGCAAGCGGCAGGCAGGTGTGTCCGCAGTGCCCTGATAACCGGCAGAACCCGTTGCAGTTGCACCGCTGCCGGTACCGGATCGGCACCGGGCCGGGTCGATTCGCCGCCGATGTCGAGCAAATCAGCCCCCTCGGCCAGCAGCGTCCGGGCCTGTTCCAGGGCGGCTTCGGGTGCCAGAAAAGCCCCGCCATCGGAAAAGCTGTCCGGGGTGATGTTGAGTATCCCCATGATGAGGGGGCGGGAATCCTGCAGACGTTGCTGAAAGGCTGTGCCAGGCATGTCAGTCCACCGGGTTACGGAGAATCGAACGATACAACTCCACGCATTCCGTGGCCTGGGTTTCAGCCAGGCGTGGCTTGATTGAGGGTCGCTGCCGTGTGTAGGGTTCCGGGTTGGCGTCCACCTCGCGCAAGGCCAGGGTCAACCCCTCCGGACTGGATACATCGACCACACGACCGCTGACACCGTCCTCGATGGCATCGCCTACCGAACCCCGGTCAGATGCAATCACCCAGACACCGGCGTACAAGGCTTCCCGGGTCACCAGTCCAAAACTCTCGGGCCAAAGCGACGGGGCCACCAGCACATCCATCTGGCTGTAGAGTTGATTGACCTCGCCCTGTCGGGTTTTGGCCATGAACTTCACCGGCGTGGTACCCCAGCGGTCATGGTAAGTCTCACCCGGTTCCAGGGCGTGATCAATAACCGTCACTTCAAGATTATTAAAATGGCCATCCGTCACCACGGCTTGCAGTAAGTCATACCCCTTGTGTACGCTCATCCCGCCGATATGCATGACCCTGACCTTGCCCTCAGGCACAGGTACCCTCGGCAGTATGTCGAATAATTCCAGGCCGTTTTCATTGGTGACCAGACGGGCCGAGATGGCGGCATCTTCATGGAGTTTGCGGAATGTTTCCGAGACTGCCAGTACCGTGTGGGCATCATGCAGACAGCGGTAAAGCCGGTTCTTGCGCTCCAGTAACCACAATAAATCATCGGTTTCGGCATTACTGCCGGAAAATGGATCAGCCGGGTCAATCATCTGGCCACGGGCATCCATCAGGAACAGATAGCGCGACAGCCACCAGCCGTCGTGCAGGGTGATGAGGTAGGGTATTCTGAGTTCGCGGGCCGCATCAACCGCCGAGGCAGTCAGCATCTGAATGGAGTGAAAATGGATGAGATCGAATTCATTCCGCCGGTAATACTCCAGGCAAAACGCGTGTACCTGTTCGTCTTCGTGGTCGGCCCAGTCACGCAACGGAATACGCAACCGGGTAACCAGTGCATCACCGTACGGGTACTGCTCCAGCGAGTAGGGTTCCCAGTGCCCCGGATCTGCCTCGGTGGTCAATACATGAATTTCAAATTCATCCGGGTGACGGGACAGGATATGACGGATATGGGATTCCATAATCCGGGTGGCTCCCCCCTGCGACTGGGGCGAAAAATATACATTGACGAACAGGATTTTTAGTTTTCTGGCTGTCGGGCGGGGTTGGCCGAGCGCGGTATCCAGCAGGTTCTGCAGAATCGCTACCCCGGTTTCCGGGCGGTAATGTGCCATGACGTGTTGCCGGGCTGATTCCCCGATCTGCCGCCTGAGGCTTGCCGATTCCACCAGACGGTTGATTTGCCGGATCCAGTCTTCGGTAGTCACGGCGAACAATACATCGTCTTCAGGATGCAGCACATGCCGATAGGTGGCCGTCGGGGTGACCACTGAAGGAATACCGAATACCCCAGCCTCAAACCATTTGAGTTCGCTTTTGCAGTCGGTAAATACATCCTGTTCCAGAATGGCGATATTGATGTCAGCCTGCCTGAGCCGCTGGATATAGCCCATATAGTTGGGACTGGGTTGCAGTAATTTGATTCGCTGGCTGAAGCCAATCAGGCAGCGTGGCAACCGGAAATACCCGATCAGGGTCAGCCTGACCGCAGGACTGGAGGCCAGGATGACGGCCAGTGCCGGACACAATACCTCGTAGAAAACCTGTTTGTGGGCTTTGGTGGCACTACCGTAAAAAATGTGTACATCATCCGGTGTACTATCAGCCACCGGCCGGGTGATAGCATCGCCCGGTGGGGGCAACCGGATGCTGGAGGCGTTCAGAACCAGTTCTTCGCTGAGCAGATTTGGATAGACAATCACCGGTTTTTCAAAACCGGGAATGGCCCGAATTTGCCGAGCCAGCGGTTCCGTTGAACAGGTCACTACATCGACATGCAGCATTGCTACCCTGTGTAACGGGTTATCCATGCGCAGATGCAGATGTAGTTCCTCATTGATGGTGCCGGCGTAGCTTGCCAGCGGAGAGGGAAAATGCTGTTCATCAAATACCAGGTCATCGATGTCGTAGATAATTGGTATACGCAAATTGCGGGCATAGCTAATTAAATCCATAACCTCGAAGGTGGCGGGGAGTCGGCATATATACAAAACATCAGCATACAGAAGTTCCCTTGTCCATCGCTGTTTGTAAATGAGATCATTAAGATCAAAATAGCGGGTATTCCAGTTGGATACCCGGGCATGATCAAGTTTTTGTTTGGTGCGATAGTAAAAACACTGCCACAGAAACTGTGAGGCCACGAACAGTAT
>CAIVXW010000311.1 GCA_903910005.1 uncultured Methylococcaceae bacterium | reverse complement strand
TGTTTTAGACGACTGGGGGGCGGAATGTCGGATCAAAGCCTCCAGCCCCAACCCTCCCTCCGCTGACCCTTTCTTTTTGCCCCGTGAGGGGCTGCGTTTGCGCGGGGGTGTCAAAAAGTCACTTAACCCGCTTGATAGCGCGGTGGCGGCACGCTAACCGGCACCCCCCGAGCCACCCGTCCCGGAGCTGCTGCATGCGGGCACAAAAAAACCGCACAAAGGCGGCTTTTTGGAATTTTATTTTTCGTACCATGAAAAATGCGAGGGGGGGTTACTGGTTACCAAGGCCCGGGCAAAAAATCCCCCGCAACCGGAGTTTTCCCCCAATTTTCCCCCGCTTTGATTGCCAACCACCGTGAACCCTCATGTTTACTGGCGTCCCCAAGGGGTTTCGAACCCCTGTTGCCGCCGTGAGAGGGCGGAGTCCTGGGCCACTAGACGATGGGGACGCGGAAGAGGCTTATACGTTACAACGTCGGCATTCATTCGACAAGTACTCCGTGTTGCCGCAGAGCCCACACGATATGTTCCCGCAGCAGTGGGCTGGCCTCGGGCAGGCGTGATTCCAGGGCTGCCACAACCGCAGGAGACGTCGGTGCGTTGCCCAGAGCCACTGCAATGTTGCGTAGCCAGGTCAGGTGGCCGATCCGCCGCAGGGGGGAACCTTCCAGTGTTCGCAGGAATGTTGCCTCGTTCCAGGCCCATAGTGCCAGCAGACTGGCAGTGTCCAGGTTCTGGCGGGGTAAAAAATCGATTTCGCGGGTCAGGCGGGCGTAGCGGTTCCACGGACACACCAGTTGGCAATCGTCGCAGCCATAGATACGGTTGCCCATTGCGGCTCGAAATTCCTCCGGGATGACTCCGCGCCATTCGATGGTCAGGTAGGCAATGCAGCGGCGGGCGTCCAGACGGTACGGTGCGACGATGGCCCGGGTCGGGCAGATGTCAATGCAGGCCGTGCAACTGCCGCAATGTGACGTTTGCGGAGTATCGGGCGGGAGTGGCAGGTCGGTATAAATTTCCCCGAGAAAGAAAAACGAACCGGCCTCGCGCTGAATGAGGTTGGTGTGTTTGCCGATCCAGCCCAGCCCGGCCTGGCTGGCAAGCGGTTTTTCCAGTACCGGGGCACTGTCGCAGAAAACCCGGTAGTGCAGATCACCCATCTGTGCGCGGATCCGCTCAGCCAACTGCTGCAGGCGTTTACGCATCAGTTTGTGATAATCCCGCCCCAGGGCGTAGCGGGCAATGTAGGCGAGATCCGGATTTTCCAGTTGGGCGAAGGCCTGATCCCGGCTTTGTGGTAGATAATCCATTCGCACGCTGATGACGGTGACGGTACCAGGCACCAGGGCTGCGGGTTCAGTCCGGAGGGCGGCCCGTTCCGCCATCCAGTTCATGCCGCCGTGAAACCCGGCAGCCAGCCATTCGTGCAGTTGGGTCGATGCCTGGTGCAGGTCGACGCCGGAAATGCCGACCTGCTGAAATCCCAGTTGTTCTCCCCACTGCCGGATTTGTTCAACCGATACCGGCGACACCTGATCCGCATCACGGGGCTGGATCGGATGGCTCAGGCCGACTGTCTCAATTCTCGCGGCAGCGAGAAAACAACCGTTTCCTCAATGCCCTGATTTTCCCGCACGACTCGTCCTCCCCACGATGTCAGTTTTTCCACCACCTGGGAGACCAGAATTTCAGGGGCCGAGGCACCGGCAGTCACGCCGATCTTGCTGGCGGTTTCAACCCAGTCGGGTTGAACCTGTCCGGCATCGTCAATCAGGTAGGACGGTCGTCCCATTTTTTCAGCGATTTCGCGCAGACGGTTGGAATTTGAACTGTTGGGCGATCCCACCACCAGAATCACGTCACACTGTTCAGCCAGTTGCTTTACGGCATCCTGCCGGTTCTGGGTGGCGTAGCAGATGTCGTCCTTGCGCGGCCCGATAATGGCCGGGAAACGGGCACGCAGGGCAGCAACAATGGCCTGGGTATCGTCGATGGAAAGGGTGGTTTGGGTCACGTAGGCCAGGTTGTCCGGATGCCTGACCACAAGACGTTCCACGTCATCAGGCGATTCAACCAGATAAATGCCGCCGTCAGCATTGACATACTGACCCATGGTGCCTTCTACTTCCGGGTGTCCGGCGTGACCGATGAATACGATTTCCCGCCCCTCACTGGCGTGATGGTGGACTTCGATATGTACCTTGGTAACCAGCGGACAGGTGGCGTCAAAAATCCTGAGTCCCCTGTCGCGTGCTTCAGCCTGTATGGCCTGCGATACGCCGTGGGCACTGAAGATGACGGTGGCTTTTTCAGGAACTTCCGCCAGTTCTTCCACAAAGACGGCACCGCTTCGGCGCAGTCCGTCGACCACATAACGGTTATGTACCACTTCATGGCGTACATAGATGGGGGCTCCGAACACTTCTATGGCTCGCTGTACGATGTCGATGGCACGATCGACACCGGCACAAAAACCACGGGGATTGGCTAATATGATTTCCATGGGCAGAATTAAACGGGATGGAGATGGGGAGCCGGATTTTCCCACGCTGGCGATTGGCTTACAACGGGATAATCCATACGGGAATCAGCTTCGGTCACGCAGCAGTGATAATTGCTGCAATGCTGATTCCGTGCTGGTCGCCAGCAGGTTGACATGGCCCATCTTGCGACCGGAACGGGCTTCGCGCTTGCCGTAGAGATGCAGTTTGACATTGGACCCTGCGAGCAGACGGCCAATCGCCGCTGAACCGTCATGCCAGGGTTCTCCCAGCAGATTGGCCATGACGACCGGACTCAGCAGGCGGGTATCAGCCGGTGGCAGTCCGCACAGGGTTCTGACCTGTTGCTCAAACTGACTGGCCACACAGGCGTCCTGGGTAAAATGGCCACTGTTGTGGGGCCGTGGCGCGATTTCATTGACCCTTAAGGTTGCGTCGGTGGCTACGAAGTATTCGACCGCCATGACACCCACATAGTCCATGGCGTCAGCCAGACGGCAGGCCATGTCGCGGGCCTGTTCGGCAATGGCCACTGACACCCGGGCCGGCACGATGCTGACATCCAGAATGCCGTCACGATGCCGGTTTTCGGCCACCGGATAACACGCGGTTTGTCCGTCTGCGGTGCGGGCAATGACGGCGGAAATTTCAGTCTGAAGCTCAATCTGCCGCTCCAGAACACAGGGTTTTGCCCCGAGTTGGGCAAAGGCCTCGGCAACGGCTTCCCGGGTTTTAACCCGCACCTGCCCCTTGCCGTCGTATCCCAGTCGGGCCAGTTTGAGAATACCCGGCAGGCAGGAATCCAGGGGCTGGTTCAGATCATTCGCGGTCTCGATGACCTGAAAGGGAACCACCGGAAAACCACGACTGGCCAGGTAACGCTTCTCGGTGATTCGATCCTGGGCGACTGATACACACTCGGCTGATGGACTGGTCCTGACCCTGTCTGCCAGGTAGCGCAGGCTTTCGGCCGGGACATTCTCGAATTCAGTGGTGATTGCTGCCGAGACGGCGGCCAGTTGATCCAGGGCCGCACGGTCATCATAGGCCGCCTGAATATGCAGGCAGGCCAGACGACCGGCGGGGCTGTCGGGATCGGGATCCAGCACGGCGACCCGATAGCCCATGGCGATGGCCGCCAGGGCGAACATCTGCCCCAGTTGCCCGCCGCCCAGAAGACCCAGGGTTGCTTGTGGCAGAATGGGCGTCATGCGGATGCTCCGGTGTTTTCCGGTTGCGGGAGTTGAGCCTTCAGGGCCATGTCGGTTTGCTGGCGGCGAAAATCCTTTAATTTTGTTTTGAGTGCAGTATCCTGCAATGCCAGCAGGGCGATGGCAAACAGGGCCGCGTTGCTGGCTCCGGCCTCCCCGATGGCAAAGGTCGCCACCGGTATGCCCCGGGGCATCTGCACGATGGAATACAGCGAATCCTGACCATTGAGATAGCGGGAGGGAACCGGTACTCCCAGCACCGGCAACGAGGTTTTGGCCGCCAGCATGCCGGGCAGGTGGGCTGCCCCGCCAGCACCGGCGATAATGCACTGAATGCCGCGTGCCTCGGCCTGTTCCGCATATTCAAACAACAGATCGGGCGTGCGGTGTGCGGACACCACCCGGGCTTCGTAGGGCACCCCCAGTTGTTTGAGGATACCGGCGGCGTGAGCCATCACCTCCCAATCACTGGTGCTGCCCATTACAATGCTGACTTGAACCATTTGCTGCGACCCTGTTGCAAAAAAAGGGGAGCATTTTATCCGATTTCATTGACTTTAGGGGTGGATGGATGCCTGTTTCCGGTCACTCCGGTTCCATCCTGGCTAACACAGCGGTTTTATTCATGACTGACACCGACAACGACAACCTCCCGTCGCCGCCCCCCACGCCGCCTGACGCGGACGAGGTGACCCCAAGCTGGAAACCGCTGGGGTGGGCACTGGGTATCCTTGGCCTTGCCGCGATACTGGGAGAATTTGCCCTGGAATTGACCCTCGATTTGCTGGAACTCATTTTTGACCTGCTTGAAAACATCTATCTTGTAGTGGTCGAGGCCCCGGAGGAAATACTGGAAGATTATATTGAACAGTGGCTTGAGGAGCATTATCCACAGGATGCGTCCAGATACTCGGAAATGGTGACCGCGATTGGTCTGACGCCGGTCAAACTGCTGGTTGGGCTGGTTTTGTTGAGAGCTTTATGGAAATACGGAAAGGAACACGGATTGCCCCGGCTTGGACGCTGGTTGAAGCGGCACTACCTGTCGGTGAGACTGGCCTTCAGCCTGCTGGCCTGGCCCTATAAAATAGTCGCCGCCCTGGTGGTTCTGGGGATACTGGTCGTATTGATCTGAGATTGACCGTCACGCAGGCTGTTATCCGCTGCCTGACGCCCTGGTCAGACGCGGTTTGAGCCGAAACCGCTGCAGCAGGGTTTTGCAGGCAGGGGGCTGACAGGTGATTGGTGCTGCCTTTTCCACCCCCTTGCCGCAGAGCCTGACTCTGCTTAG
>CAIVXW010000310.1 GCA_903910005.1 uncultured Methylococcaceae bacterium | reverse complement strand
CTCGAAACCGCGCCTGACACAAGCGAACACCTGATCACCCGCTGGATCGGCCAGGATACCCGCTTTGCCGATGCCTGACCGCCCCGGCTCAGAATCGCCAGACGGCCAGAGCCTGCGGCACATTTTCAATGGTTTTGCGGTCACCCTGTTTGTGTATCCATACCTGCCATTCGGTTCCTACGTACAGATGATCGGCTTTACCCGACAGGGCGTGGCCCAGATCGTAACGGAATTGCGGCTGGGCCAGAAACCACTCGGCCACCTCACCGCCCAGTTCATTGCGGCGTGCGTCGATGTATTCCATGTGGCCAATAATGAGGAAGCGGTGTGACCCCAGCTTGAAGGGATAGGCTCCGTTGATATCGACCATCCAGCTATCGGTCTGGCTGGGAGAGCCGCCGCCTGCCAGTCCACTGCTGGCGTCGATATAGGCGGTGAAATCGCTGTTCAGGAACACAAACCCCGGTATCTTCCAGGCCAGACGCAGGCCTGGCAGGTATTTGAAGACTTCGTTATTGGCCGCCCCGTTAAAACCCATCAGGATACCCACATCGCCCAGCCAGCCATATCCCACCCGGTGTCCGCTGATTTTGGACAGGCTGGCATTGAGGTATAACTCGCCATAAAAGTCGGCTTCGTTATACCCGTCGCGGCGGGCATCATTGATGATGTCCATGAAAAAGAAATTGTCGCCGTATTTCCAGCCATCGGCATGTTGCAGGGTGACAATGTCGGTGACGGAGCGGGCCCGTCCGCGTCGGGCAAATGAGGGGGTTCGTAAATCACCGTGCTGGTAATGTACCTCGGTCATGCTCCAGTCAAAGGCGTTCGCATCGCCCCAGGCCGTGATGGCCAGCAGCAGCAGCCCCGCATTGGTCAGTGCTTTCATGGCGTGGCCCATACGGCCCGCACAACCGCCACGATACGCTCAATGTCGGACTCCGCCAGTTCAGGATAAATCGGCAGCGACAGGCAGCGTTCGGCGACCGATTCCGCCACCGGCAATGAGACGCCCGCCTGCTCTGCCGCAAACACCGCCTGGCGGTGCAGTGGAATGGGGTAATACACGGCCGAGGCGATACCTTCAGCCTTGAGACGGTCCATGATGGCCTGGCGTCGATCAGTCAGCAGGGTGTATTGGTGATAGACATGTTCGCCCAGACCGTCCTCAAACGGGGTGGTAACCGGCAAATCGGCCAGCCGTTCGGAATAATGATGGGCTACCCGGCGCCGGTTCTGGTTGAATTCGTCGATATGCCGGAGTTTGATCCGCAGAATCACTGCCTGCATTTCGTCGAGTCGGCTGTTATAGCCAACCACATCGTGGTGATAGCGTATTTCGGAGCCGTGGTTTCTCAGCATGCGTACCCGGTCAGCCACCTCGGCTGAGCGGGTGGTGACCAGTCCACCGTCACCGAATCCGCCCAGATTCTTGCTGGGAAAGAAACTGAAACCGGCACTGATGCCGAAACTGCCGGTTTGCCGTCCCTGCAGACGGGCACCGAACGACTGGGCGCAGTCCTCAATCAGGTGAAGTCCGTGCCGCTCACACAGCGACTGAATCGCCGTCAGGTCCGCCGGTTGACCAAACAGGTGTACCGGCATGACGGCGGTGGTTTTGGCGGTGATGGCTGCTTCGATCAGGGCAGGATTGAGGTTGAAGGTGCGGGGTTCTATGTCCACGAATACCGGCCTGGCCCCGATGTAGCGGATGGCTTCCGCCGTTGCAATGAAGGTGAACGGTGTGGTGATGACCTCATCACCGGCCTGAACACCGGCTGCCAGCAGGGACAGCAACAGGGCATCCGTGCCCGAGGCCACGCCAACGGCCTGCTCCACCCCCAGATAGGCGGCGGCTTCCTGCTCGAAGGCTTTGACATTGGGACCCAGTATGAAGGCGCATTCGCTTAAAACGGTTTGCAGGCCGGTATCAATCTCATCCTTGAAGCGGGCATATTGGGCCTTGAGGTCTACCATGGGGATCATTGCGTGGCTCCTGTAGCGGTGGTGGGGGTGTTGAGTAAACGGGTAATTTCAATGGCCGTCGCCAGGGCGCGTCGCCCGGCCTGTCCTGATACCAGTGGTTGCGTACCGGTGTGTATGCAGGTCATGAAGTGTTTGATTTCGCTGAGGAGGGCATCGCCATTTTCAAAGACGGTTTCCTCACTCAGGATTTCCGGAATGCCGGGGAACATGTTGCGCTCTCCCTTGCGGTGGCAGGACAGTACCCGATTCTGGAAATCCACTGAAAAATAGGCATCCGGCATGAACAGCCGCATTTTACGCTCCAGTTTGAGACTGACCCGGCTGGCAGTGACGTTGGCGACACCGCCGTTGCTGAAGCTGATCCGGGCATTGGCGATGTCGATATCGCCGGTCAGCACCCGAACCCCCTTGGCGTCGATGCGCTCGACCTCGCATCCCATGATGTCCAGAATAATGTCAATGTCATGAATCATCAGATCCAGTACCACGCTGACATCGTTGGCCCGGGGCTTGAACGGAGCCAGCCGGTGAGACTCGATAAACAGCGGGCTGCCCGCGCTCAGATCCAGTCCCATCAGGGCAGCGTTGAAGCGTTCCAGATGCCCCACCATCAACACCCGGTGTTGGCGGGCGGCCAGTTCAATCAGTGCGTCGGCTTCAGCCAGTGTCACCGTGATCGGTTTTTCCACCAGTACATGGGCACCGGCCTCGAGAAAATCCCGCGCCACGGCAAAATGCTGGCTGGTCGGTACCACAATGCTGACGGCATCCACCTCGCCCAGCAATTCCCGGTAGTCGGTGACTGCCCGGGTTGCCGTCTTCTGGGCCACTGTCTGGACGGTGGCCGGATCCGTGTCCACCACTGCCACCAGGTCACACTCAGGCAGGGCAGCGTACTTTTCGGCATGAAATTTACCCAGGTATCCCACACCGACGACGGCGCATCTTGTTTTTTTCATAGGTTTCATGTTCTGGTAGTTGGTCATCATTTTTGAGCCGGATCAGCCCCGGAATGTGCAGAACCAGCGTCTGCAACGCCCACAGGTGCCGGAAACGGCGATTGTACCCAGCCAGGTCACCCGGTTTCCAATCCGGCAACCCGTCGCAGGCAGGTTTTTGCTGCAAGCATAGAGGCTTCATTGCAAAGTTCGGGTAAAATTGGCCGCAGTCAGAATGGATTGTTGGCCGGTTCACGACCGGATCGAACCGCTTGCCCTGATTATTTTTACATGCCTTGACCCTAACCGACGATTCAACCAACCCGGATTTTGCAGTAATGACATCACCCACCCGACTCCCTGCATGGAATAAACTGGAACAACATCTGGGCGACATTTCCAGCCACGCCCTGAGAGACCTGTTTGCCACCAATCCCCGGCGTTTTGAGCAGTTTTCGCTGAAATTCGATGAACTGCTGTTTGATTTTTCCAAAAACCGCATTGATGAAACAACCGTTGCCCTGCTGGTTGAACTGGCCGGACAGGCAGGTTTAAGGGATCGTATTGGTGCGATGTTCTCCGGACAGAAAATCAACCGCACCGAAAACCGTGCGGTACTCCACGTAGCCCTGCGTAACCGTTCGGGGCAACCGATTGAGGTGGATGGCGTCGACGTCATGCCCGGTGTGCTGGAGGTACTGGGCCGGATGCGCCGCTTCACCGAGGCGGTGCGCTCGGGTGCCTGGAAGGGCTACAGCGGCCAGGCCATCACCGATGTGGTCAACATCGGCATTGGCGGTTCCCATCTCGGGCCGCAGATGGTGACCTCGGCCCTTACGCCCTACCTGTCCCACATCCGGGTTCATTTTGTTTCAAACGTGGATGAAGCCGATCTGCTGAAAAACCTGGCTGGACTCAATCCGGAAACCACCCTGTTCTGTGTAGCCTCCAAAACCTTTACCACCCAGGAAACCATGCTCAATGCCCGCTCGGCCCGGGACTGGTTTCTGAAGCATGCCAGGGGGGATGAAGCCGCCATTGCCAGGCATTTTGTGGCAGTATCCACCAACGCCGGGAAGGTGACCGAGTTCGGCATTGATCCGGCCAACATGTTCGAGTTCTGGGACTGGGTGGGCGGACGCTATTCGCTCTGGTCCAGCATCGGCTTACCCATTGCCCTGGCCATTGGCATGGATTGTTTTGAGGCGTTGCTGGAGGGAGCCCATCAGGCTGACGTACACTTCCGTACTGAACCGCTTGAACGCAACATCCCGGTTATCATGGGCCTTTTGGGGGTGTGGTACAACAACTTCTTCGGGGCTGAAACCTGCGCCATTTTGCCGTATGACCAGTATCTCGAATATTTGCCGACCTATCTGCAGCAGGGCGACATGGAAAGCAACGGCAAAACGGTAGACATCGAAGGCAACAGTGTCAATTACAGCACGGGCCCCATCATTTTTGGTCAACCCGGTACCAACGGTCAGCATGCCTTTTACCAGCTCATCCATCAGGGCAGCAAACTGATACCCTGCGACTTTCTGGCCGCCGTGGAAAGCCACCACTCCCTCAACAATCATCATGATGTGTTGATTTGCAACTTTCTGGCACAGCCCGAGGCCTTGATGCGGGGCAAAACCCTTGATGAGGCCCGGGCCGAATTGCGTGAACAGGGGGTGGAACCGGCCCAGCTTGAACAACTGGCCGCAGCAAGAACCTTTCCCGGCAATCGCCCCTCCAACCTGTTTTTCTACCGTAAACTGACCCCCAAAATGCTCGGCATCCTGATCGCATTCTACGAACACAAAATTTTCACTCAGGGGGTTATCTGGAATATCAATTCATTTGATCAGATGGGGGTGGAGCTGGGCAAGCGGCTGGCCAATCACATTCTGGATGAATTGATTGATCAGAGACCGGTGACCTCGCATGATTCGTCCACCAACGGGCTTATCAATTACTACAAGGCCACCCGTCGTGCCGGTTGATGAGGGGGGGCGGGTTATTTCAGTTTTTCCTGCCACCCGATTGAATGGCCCTGCAATCGCTTATCTAATGCGCCGGGTTGCCGCTTTCCGGCAACCCTATTCCATTCACACATAAACGCAGGGCCTTCAAGATGTTACAAAATTCCACGCTGCATCGCCTGACGATGAGTTACAAGGTGCTGTTCACCGGTTTCCTGCTGGTTATCGGTGTCGGGCTGCTGATGGCGGGAGCCCAGATCATGCTGACCCACGGCATGGCGGACGGCAAACCCGGTCTGTCCATCAATGACATTGTTTACAGTTACTACGGCAACCGAACCGGCTCCAAGCTGGAGTCCATGCTGAATGGCCAGATGAAAGCCATGGCACCGGATGAGGTACGTTTTGACCTGATTCAGTGGGCCCGTGACGGAGCCAGCATGAAGGACTGGGAAGGCCGGATCAAACCGCAGGTGGATCAATACTGCGTCTCCTGTCACGGTGGCGAATCCAGCCTGCCCAATTTCACCAAACCCGAGGTTTTTCAGTCCGTGGCGGCGGTGGATAGCGGGGCCAGCATTGCCTCACTGACCCGGGTGTCACACATACACCTGTTCGGTATCGCCTTTATCTTCCTGTTTGTGGGCTGGATTTTCGCCATGTCCGAATACACCCAACGCTGGAAACTGATTCTGATCAGCACCCCCTTCGTTTTCCTCATCGTCGACATCCTGTCCTGGTGGCTGACCAAATTTTCACCGGTTTTTGCCTGGTTGACCATGATTGGGGGTGTCGGTTACAGCCTGGCATCCACGGCCATGATTTTCACCTCACTGGCCCAGATGTGGGTACCCCGCGAACACTGGTTGAGTTTCTGGGAAAACGACAAGGAATAACCTGATCCGGCCTGAACACCCGGCCATTCACCACGCTGACCCGAACCGGTTGCCAGCGTGGTGTCATTCGGATACGGTAATTTTCAACACAACCCAAGATAGCAGCAACTCCGGAGGTTGCGGGAACAGGGTGACGCCGGGCGTCACGCGCTATCCCTCCCTGTCCTGACGGACAGGGTTTCTCGCGCAAATTTCAATGAATGCATTTACCTTTCTGTTTATTCTGGTTGTAGCCGTTTCGTTTGGTCTTGAATGGTGGCTGATGCGTCGTCAGATTGCCCATGTCAGAAACCACCGCGACAGTGTACCAACGGCATTTCAGGCCGCCATCAGCCTGGAGGCTCATCAAAAGGCAGCCGATTAGACGGTTGACAAGGCCCACCTGGCTGAAGTCGAGCGTTTGCTGGGATTAGCCCTTTTGCTGATCCTGACCCTGGGCGGCGGTATTGAGTCAATCCGCAGTCTGTGGGTTGGCCTGGATCTGGCGGCCTGGTTGACCGGCGTCGGTATCATCCTGAGTACCATGCTGCTGATGCAGGTGGTGGAGATACCGCTCAGTTACTATCAAACCTTTGTGGTTGAACAAAGATACGGCTTCAACCGCAATACTCCCCGCCAGTTCCTGACGGATCTGGCGTTGCAAACCGGCTTGAGTCTGGCCATAGCCGTTCCGGTGCTGGCACTGATTCTGTGGATCATGCAGGGTGTCGAGCAATGGTGGTTCTGGGCCTGGCTGTTCCTCATGAGCTTTACCCTGATCATGAGCTGGGCCTATCCCACCTTTATTGCGCCCTTGTTCAACCGTTTTACCCCGCTGGCTGATGACAGCCTGTGCAGCCGTATCGAGTCGCTGTTGCAACGTTGCGGATTTCACAGCCAGGGGATTTTCGTGATGGATGGCTCCAGACGCTCGTCCCACGGCAATGCCTATTTCACCGGTATTGGTGAGAGCAAGCGCATCGTTTTTTTCGATACCCTCATCAATACGCTGGAAGCGGATGAAATTGAAGCCGTGCTGGCGCATGAACTGGGCCATTTCAAATGCCATCATGTCATCAAGATGCTGGGCGTCAGTGCCAGTATCACCCTGACAGGCTTTGCCCTGCTGGGCTGGCTCAGTGCCCAGACCTGGTTTTACACCGGGCTGGGCGTCAGCGAAGGCAGCCCGGCCATGGCTCTGGTACTGTTCATGCTGGTGGCACCGGTTTTTTCGGCGTTCCTGCAACCGGCCATGGCCTGGTTTCAGCGGCGACATGAGTTTGAGGCCGACCGCTTTGCCGCTACCCACGCCCGGTCAGAACACCTGGTAAGTGCCCTGGTCAAACTGTATCGGGACAACGCCAGCACCCTGACACCGGATCCGCTTTATTCCGCCTTTCATTACAGTCACCCGCCCGCCGCCATTCGCATTGCCCACCTTGAAGCCAGCAAAACCGCATGAAGCGGTCAGGTGAGGGACAGCCTCTGGATGGAGCCGCCAACGGATGGCGGGCCGGACTGGTGGTATCCCACCTGGGCCATTCCCTGGCGATAGAGGATGATACCGGCCAACTCATACTGTGCCACACCCGAAGAAGACTGGGACATGCCAGCGTAGGCGATCAGGTCTGGTGGGAACCCTGCGAAGGGCAGCAGGGACGGGTCATGGCAATCCTGCCTCGCCGCAACCTGCTGACCCGTCCCGGCCACCAGGACAGCCAGCGGCTGGTAGCCGCCAATCTCGACCAGATTGCCATTCTGGTCGCTCCCCTGCCCAACCCTGACTGGTTGCTGGTTGACCAGTTTCTGGTTGCGGCGGAGGTACGACAACTCTCGGTCTGCCTGATCGTCAACAAGGCTGACATGCTGGCGGATGTGGTTCAGTTTCCGTCGGGGCTGGAGGATTACACCGGCCACTACCCCCCACTCTGGATCAGTGCGGCGAGCGGTCAGGGGCTGGCAGTGGTCGGGGAACGTCTGGCCGGTCTCCGTACCCTGCTGGCCGGGCAGTCCGGCGTCGGTAAATCCTCGCTGAGCAATGCCCTGCTGCCTGAGCGGCAAATCAGGGTCGGTGAGATTTCGGAACGCAGTGGCCTGGGACGCCACACAACTACCGCAGCTACCCTGCATCACCTGCCGTCCGGTGGCGACCTGATCGACAGTCCGGGGGTTAACGTGTTTGGTCTGGCGGATGTGGATGGAGCCGGGTTGGCCTGGGGTTATCGGGAGTTCAGGGGCTGGATTGGACAATGCCGCTTTAACGACTGCCGTCATCTGGCTGACAAGGGCTGTGCAGTGCGTGACGCAGTGGCGGCGGGTCACATCAGCCACGCACGCCATGCACGGTATCAGGAGTTGCTGCAACGGTTGTGCAGGCAATAAAGCCGGGCAGGGGTCGGATTCGGGGTGAACCTCACCCGCCCCCCGCGTTGTCGGGATTATTTCTGCAGGGTCTTGAGATTTTCACTGAGTCGCATGATTTCATTCTCGGCATTGACCTGCTCGGTCACGTCATACTGTACACCCAGGTAATAAATCAGGTTGCCTGCGCTATCGAACAGCGGCGTCAGTGCCAGCCGATTATGGAACAATTCGCCATTTTTGCGATAATTCCTCAGCGTCACTTCTACCGGTTGGGAGTTATCAATCGCCTGTCTCAGTTTGAAACGGG
>CAIVXW010000309.1 GCA_903910005.1 uncultured Methylococcaceae bacterium | reverse complement strand
TCGGTTTGCATAGGCCCTGCTCCCTCCAGGGAGAGTTATCTCAACATTCCTGCCATCATCAGTTCGGCGGAAGTTACCGACGCGGTTGCCATCCATCCGGGATATGGTTTTCTGTCTGAAAATGCCGATTTTGCCGAGAAAGTCATCCGTAGCGGGTTTATTTTCATCGGTCCCCGCCCTGAAACCATCCGCATCATGGGAGACAAGGTATCCGCCATTGAAACCATGAAAAAAGCCGGCATTCCCTGTTTGCCCGGATCGGACGGCCCGCTCGGGGACGATTACGAGGCAAACATCCGCATTGCCCGGCGTATCGGTTTTCCCATCATCATCAAGGCGGCCGGTGGCGGTGGCGGGCGGGGTATGCGGGTGGTACACAGCGAAGCCAACCTGCACAGTGCCGTTACCCTCACCCGGGGCGAGGCCGCTGCTGCCTTCGGTAACGATATGGTGTACATGGAGAAGTTTCTGGAAAATCCGCGCCATATTGAATTTCAGGTACTGGCCGATCAGCACGGCAACGTGGTTCATCTGGGAGAGCGCGATTGTTCCACCCAGCGACGGCACCAGAAAGTGGTCGAGGAGGCACCGGCTCCCGGCATCACTGACCAGCAACGTCAGGAAATGGGCATGCGCTGTGTCAAGGCCTGCCAGGAGATCGGTTATCTGGGGGCCGGTACCTTCGAGTTTCTCTACCAGGACGGCCAGTTCTATTTCATTGAAATGAATACCCGGGTTCAGGTGGAACATCCAGTGACTGAAATGGTGACCGGCTTTGATATTGTGAAGGAGCAGATTTACATTGCCGCCGGTGAAAAACTGTCCATCCGCCAGGAGGACGTGGTGTTGCGCGGGCATGCCATTGAGTGCCGCATCAATGCGGAAGACCCCAAAACATTCATGCCAAGCCCCGGGCTGATCCAGCAGTTTCATCCACCCGGGGGGCCGGGCATACGGGTGGAAACCCATATCTACAACGGCTATCGGGTACCGCCCAACTACGATTCCATGATTGGCAAACTCATCGCCCACGGCGAGACCCGGGGTTCGGCGATTGCCCGCATGCGTACGGCCCTGCAGGAAATGATCATCACCGGCATCAACTGCAATACTCCCCTGTTGCTGGACATCATCAACGATGCGGCCTTTGAGACCGGCGGGCAGAATATTCATTACCTGGAGCAAAAACTGGGTCTCAAACACTGATGTGGCGACAAATCACTTTCAGTGTCGATGAAGCCGGTGCGGATGCCCTGTCTGACCTGCTGGCAGAACTGGGCGCACTCTCGGTCAGTTTTGAGGATGACGGCGACCAGCCCCTGTTTGAACCGGGACCGGGTGAAACCCCTTTATGGCAACAAACCCGGGTGACCGGGTTGTTTGAGCCGGAGATCGACCCCGAGGCCGTCCGTGCGGCCGTGATCAAACGCTATCCCCGGGGCATTCAGGCCTGCACAACCACCGAACTGGCGGATCAGGTTTGGGAACGGGCCTGGCTGGAACACTTCAGGCCCATCCGTTTTGGTCAACGGCTGTGGGTGTGCCCCACCGGTTTTGAGCCACCTGCAGCGGACGCCGTCCACATTGTGCTGGATCCCGGTCTGGCCTTCGGTACCGGCACCCATCCCACCACAGCCCTGTGTCTCGACTGGCTTGAGGGTCAGACACTCACTGGCCGGACGGTGGTCGACTACGGGTGTGGCTCCGGCATACTGGCGGTGGCTGCCCTCAAGCTGGGAGCCGTCCAGGTGCAGGCTGTGGATATTGATCCGCAGGCCCTGACTGCCTCGGCGGACAATGCCCGCAAGAATGGCGTCGGCGATCGCCTCAGGCTTTTCCTGCCGCATCAGATTCCCTTCGCACCGGTTGATGTGCTGGTGGCCAACATTCTGGCAGGACCCTTGACCGACCTGGCATCGGCTCTGGCCGGACGACTCATACCGGGTGGCTCCCTGGCCCTGTCCGGCATACTGGCCAGTCAG
>CAIVXW010000308.1 GCA_903910005.1 uncultured Methylococcaceae bacterium | reverse complement strand
TAGGTATTACCCACTCCAATAAAAATAACCGCTATACCCCCCAACGACCACCCCGCCCTGCGGGCACCCCTCCAGGGGAGGGGAATACCCCGCCCTGCGGGCACCCCTCCAAAGGAGGGGAATTTAATACCCCGCCCTTCGATGCAGGGGCCACTCCTTTGAGGGAATTTCCCGGGCATCATAAAACTGGGCCCGATGGGGTGGTTTCCAGTTTGTAGCCTACGCCATAAACCGAGGTGATGATGTCGCGTCCCGGCAGCATGCAGGCAATTTTTTTGCGAATATTTTTGATGTGGCTGTCGACGGTTCGGTCGGTGACGATACGCTGGTCTTCATAGAGTTGATTGAGTAACTGGTCACGCGAATATACCCGTCCCGGCTGTCTCAGCAGAATCGCCAGCAGGCGGTATTCCACGGGAGTCAGATCCAGCAACTGGCCCTGGCAGCGGATTTCCATGCAGGCTTCCTGTACCACAAGCAATTCATCGGGGGCCAGTTGAAATTCCATTCGCCGAAACAGGGCCCGGATCCGCGCCACAACCTCACGCGGGCTGTAGGGTTTGCAAATGTAGTCGTCGGCTCCCAGTTCCAGCCCCAGCAACCGGTCTATTTCCTCGATCCGGGCGGTCACCATGAAAATGGGTACGTTTGAAAACTGGCGTATTTCCCGGCAGATGTCCATTCCGGATCGGCCGGGCAGCAGGATGTCGAGCAAAATCAACGCCGGCGGGTATTCTCTGACCCGGGGTATCACTGCCCGACCATCCGCCAGATGATGCGTAGCAAAACCGGCCTGGTGCAGATAATCGGCCAGCAGGCAGGCCAGTTTGGTTTCATCTTCGACGATAAGAATGGTTTTGCCGGATGGTTCAGTCATGGTTCGCTCCGACCGGTTGGGTGAGGGATGGACCGGCCCGCTTCAGCCGGATGCTGATCCACAGGCCGCCGTAGCGGGAAGGTCGGGCCTCAATATCCCCTCCCAGGGCATCGACAATGCCTTTGCAGATGGCCAGTCCCAGTCCGGAACCGCCCGAAGCCCGGTTGCGGGAGTGATCCACCCGGAACAGCCGTTCAAACAGCCGTGAGTGCAGGTTCTCCGGCACGCCGGGTGAGGTATCTTCAAAGTCGACCACGACTTCCGTTTCGCTGCAATCGAAACTGACCCGACAGAATCCTCCGGCATCGGTGTAACGGTAACTGTTTTCGAGAATGTTCAGAAACAGTTGCCGCAGGCGGTCGGCATCGGCCAGCAGGGTGCAGGATTTTTGACCAACCGAAAGACTGAGGCTCAACTGCTTTTCAGCATAACGGGGTTCCAGATCGCGGATAACCTCGCGCAGCACGGCAAGGGGTTGTATGGTTTCCATACGATAGGTCAGTGCTCCCAGATCGTGCAACGACAACTGGTGCAGATCGTCCACCAGATGTCCCAGGCGTATGGATTCGGCCAGCAGGGATTCCAGCCGTTCGGGCTCCGGGGAATGGATGCCGTCCAGCAGTGCCTCGATTTCTCCCCGCAATATCGCCAGGGGTGTTCTCAACTCGTGGGAAATGTCAGCCAGCCAGCGGCGTCGGGCGGTTTCGTTCTCTTTCAGGGTTCTGGCTAAAAAGTTGAAATGCTGCGCCAGTTCGCCCAGTTCATCGCCGCTCCGGGGCTTAATTTGCATATCGTAACGACCTGCCGCCAGTTGTCGCGCCCCGCCGGTAATGGTCCGCACCGGAAGAACGATTTGCCGGGCCAGCAAAAACGAGGCAAGCACGGATACCACAAATACCAGCCCCAGAATCAGCAGATTGGCCTGAAACTGCTGGCGAATGAAACTGTTTTCAAGTTCGTCCCCGATCACAAAGTTGGGTATGAAGGCCAGCCAGCCAATGACTCGACCGCCGGCCTCGATGGGGTACAGCGTTTCCCGGGTAGTATCGACCGGATGCGGTGGCCCGGTGATCGGGTTTTGGTGGGCATCCAGCAGACGCAGCCGATCTTCAGGCCGATCCCTGTGAGGGGGAGGCTTAAAGCCCTCAGGTGAGGGAGTATGCAGCAGGGGCGGAGGAGGATGGGATGGGGGATGCCCGGAATGCCAGTCTGCGTGACCTGGATTTTTGTGATGAGGGTGTCGTCTGTGCCCGATCAACGCCGACCAGTCTTCCGGATCATCGTAGATGAAGTCCCAGGAATCATCGTGTTGCCCGTAAGCCTGGGCCAGAGCGAGGGCGATTTTATTGAGGCGTTGCTGCCTGACCTGCTCCAGATAGCCGGCAAACCCGGTTCTAAAACTCCATTGCACCGACCCCATCATCAAGGCCAGAATCACCAGCATGGAGACGAACAGGGCCAGAAAAAGCTTGCCGAGCAGGTTTAATGTCATGGTGCCAAAGGGCCTGTACGTCATGGCGACCTGCACCCCTGCTCCCTCTGCCGGTGCGGGCGGAAAGAGGCGGGAGTGAAGGCCTGTGGGGTGTCATGCCATCAGTCCGGTGACGGCCGGGACGTGCCTAGCGGAATGACAGGCCACCGCCGTGGTGACCGCCGACAACGGGTAATCCCATTGAAACCTGGTACTCATCGCTGGAAATCTGATTGTCGTCGTCGTCATCCAGCACGCTGAATTCCCTGACGGCGTGGGGAAAGACCGGATGCAGGGCGGCAGATTCTGCCGCAGACAGAATGCCGTCCTGGTTGGTATCGGCCAGCGCGAATACCTTGGCCCTGAGCCCTGCGTCGGTTTCGGTGAACTCGGCCAGGCTGAGTCCGCCGCTGGCATCGGTATCCTGGGCACTGTAGGCATCAGCCTGCTTCTTTTCCAGTCCGGCCTGCAATTCAGCGAAACTGACAAAGCCGTCGGTGTTGCCGTCAATGGTGGTGAATTCAGCCGCACGGGCTGCCTTGAGTTCGGTGTAGCTGATCCGGCCATCGCCGTTGGTATCCAGAGCGGATTGTTCGGGCGGCAGCACGGCTCCACGGATGGGCGCAAACGCCGCGCCGCCGTGGCCGTGACCGTGACCGTGACCGCCGCGGGCCAGGGCAAAATCGGCAGTGCCAAGCAGTGCAATCAGGCTGGCGGTCATCAAATAACGTGTGTTCATGGTGGCTTACCTCGTATCAGGTGATTGTCAACGGAATTCCCCGGTGCGGGGACGGATTGTGCGGTCGCTGGATTGTCCGGCACGGAGGGCATATTAGCCTGCAAGTTGGCAGGAAATATGGAGCAAACGTGAAAGTGGATTTTTCCGCCCTGCCTGGAACACTATGGCCCGCCCTCAAACCCGGTGACCCCGACCGGAGGCAGGGGGGATTGCGGTGGTTACCACGAGGTAGGCCATTTTGGACTGAATGGCAACACTTTGATGCCTCCCCACCCTAAAGGGAGGGGATTCCGTCTACCGGAGTTTGGCACCTCAAACCGAAGCGGAGTCTGTTCAACGCCGCGTTGATGTCGCGGTCGTGTTCTGCCTCACAGTCCGGGCATACCCAGCTTCTTACTGCAAGGCCGTCCATGTCCATACCTTTCGGACTGCTGGCGGAAATCACCCCGCAGCACGAACAGGCTTGGGTGCTGTACCGTTCATCGACCTCCTTGAACCAAACCCCACGCCCGATGGCCTTGTATTGGAGTTGGGTCTTGAGCATGAACCATCCGGCGTCCAGGACGGACTTCGCAGCGACAGCGCGGCCAATACTGCGTGTTGATCGTGTTTCAATCTGCTCCCGGGGGGTAGCCCGGGAGCTATTGACGAGTTCACTGCCGCACAGGCAGCTTAGAAGTTTCAATCCGCTCCCGGGGGTTAGCCCGGGAGATACGTCGGCGCCTGCTGCGTCTGCGGGACATTATCGGCGTTTCAATCCGCTCCCGGGGGTTAGCCCGGGAGATACGCATTGTGGGAAAGTTTAAGTTCCGGTGCTACCTTGGTTTCAATCCGCTCC
>CAIVXW010000307.1 GCA_903910005.1 uncultured Methylococcaceae bacterium | reverse complement strand
GTGAGGGTTTGATGAGGGCGATGGCCGTTCAGCCCGACTGATTGCGGTACCTGACCGGTCTGCTGCGGCATTAAAACATGGTGTGATATGTTTGCGGATTCAGGTCGATTTGGCAATGGGGGACAGATAAAAAAATCACTTAAGGTGAGTAATCCTGCCACGCACCCGTTACTCACCGCACCGCCCATTCATGGTAAAGTGCGCCCTCAAACGCCATTGTCTTCACCCGGTTTTAGTCATTACGCCATGCACGTTACCGTCATTTCCGTGTTCTTGTTTTCACTTTTGCTGTCAGCCTGCAAGGGGCCGAATGGTGTCGGCGGCAACGCGGCGGCTCCGCCGGTGCTGCCGCCTCCACAGGTCAAGGCCAGTCAACCCCGTCAGGAAACCGTGACGGATCGCGATGAATACACCGGGCGAATCGAGGCACTGGAAACGGTCACCCTCAAATCGCGGGTGAACGGGTATCTGACCCAGGTCAATTTCAGGGCAGGGGACAAAGTCAGGAAGGGCGATCTGCTGTTTGTGATTGATCCGCGTCCCTACCAGGCTGAACTGGCGCGGGCCGAGAGTGAACTCCGGCGGGTTCAGACCCGGCTTCACCTGGCCGAGAGTGAACTCCGGCGGGCCAGGCCACTGGTGCAGGCCCGGGCGATGTCGGTGGAGGAGCAGGAAGCCCGTGACCAGGCGGTGCAGGAGGCCCGGGCCGCTGCCGATGTGGCGGCGGCAGCCGTGCAACTGGCCCGGCTCAATTTTGAATTTACCGCTATTCGTGCCCCCATCAGCGGGCGCATCGGTCGGGAACTCATCACCGTGGGCAACCTGGTCAGGGCCGATGACAGCGTACTCACGGTCATCGTGTCGACCGACCCGGTTCATGTCTATCTGGAAGCCGACGAACGGGCCGTACTCAAATACCGGCGCATGGCCGAGTCCGGCCTGAAGGGGGCGGGACGGGTTCGGTCGGTACCGGCTGAACTGGGCCTGATCGACGAGACCGGTTTTCCGCATCAGGGCCATATTGATTACAGCGAACCGCGCCTGGATAGCCAAACCGGCTCACTCACGCTTCGAGGGGTCTTTCCCAATCCATCGGAACTGCTGACCCCCGGTTTTTTTGCCAGAATCAGACTGGCGGGGGGGCAGCCCCATCCGGCCCTGCTGTTGCCGGAGCGAGCCATTGGGGTGGATCAGGATCAGCGTTTTGTCTGGGTACTCAAGCCGGATGATTCGGTGGAATACCGCCTCATTAAACCCGGCAGTCGACGGGGTTCTGACCGGGTGGTGCTGGAGGGACTGTCTCAGGGCGACTGGGTGATTACCGAGGGACTGCAGAAAATTCGTCCCGGCATGACGGTCAAACCCGAACGCCTCGCGGCCACCCCAGCCGGTTGAATACATGAAACAGATTGCCTATTTTTTCATTGACCGTCCCATTTTCGCCTCGGTACTGTCCATTTTGATCGTACTGACAGGCTCACTGGCCCTGTTCAATCTGCCCATTGCCCAGTACCCGGAGATCGTTCCGCCCAGCATCAGCGTCAGGGCGGTCTATCCGGGAGCCAATGCCAGTGTGCTGGCCGAGACCGTGGCCACACCCATTGAGCAGGAAGTTAACGGGGTGGAAAACATGCTGTACCTGTCCTCGCAGTCAGGTAACGACGGCATCATGCAGTTGACGGTGACCTTCAAGCCGGGTACCAACCTGGACACTGCCCAGATTCAGGTACAAAACCGGGTGTCGCTGGCCGAACCCCGGTTGCCGGAGGAGGTGCGGCGACAAGGGGTCAGCATTCGCAAGCGCAGTCCCGATCTCAGTCTGGTCGTCAACCTGATTTCGCCGAATGGACGCTACGACAGTGTTTATCTCAGCAATTACGCCCAGTTGAAAATCCGCGACTCGCTGGCCCGTCTGCCCGGTGTGGGCGATATTGCAGTGTTTGGCAACCGCGAATACAGCATGCGGGTCTGGCTGGATCCCGACAAGGTGGCAGCCCGCGGGCTGACCGCCGGTGATGTGGTCAAGACCATTCGTGAGCAAAATGTGCAGGTTGCTGCCGGCGTGGTAGGCCAGCCGCCTACCGGTGGGCCGGTTGAATTTCAGTGGTCGGTGTCCACCCAGGGACGCTTGCCGGGGCCGGAGCAGTTTGGTGATGTCATCATCAAGACCGGTGCCAATGGCCAGATGACCCGGTTGAAGGACGTGGCCCGAATTGAATTGGGCGCGAAGGACTATGCCACCGAACTCAAACTGAATGGTCAGCAAACGGTGGGACTGGCCGTGTTCCAGTTGCCGGGTACCAATGCCATCGACACCAAAAAAGCCGTGGTTGATACCATGGAAACGCTGAAGCGGCAATTTCCGGAAGATATGGAATATGTACTGGTATACGACACGGTGGTGTTTATTGAAAAATCCATTGAGGCCGTGGTAGGTACCCTGTTTGAAGCCATTGTACTGGTCGTGCTGGTGGTATTGCTGTTTCTGCAGAACTGGCGGGCCACCCTGATTCCCCTGCTGGCGGTTCCGGTCTCGCTGATCGGTACCCTGGCCGCCCTGTCCGCTCTGGGGCTGTCGCTCAATACCCTGTCGCTGTTCGGTATGGTGCTGGCGATTGGCATCGTGGTGGATGATGCCATTGTGGTGGTGGAAAACGTGGAGCGTAATATGGCTCTGGGCCACAGTGCCCGTGAGGCGACCCGCCGGGCCATGAGTGAGGTGACCGGGCCCATCATCGCCACGGCTCTGGTGCTGGTGGCGGTATTCGTGCCGACCGCCTTCATTACCGGGGTATCCGGCGCGTTCTACCGGCAATTTGCCCTGACCATTTCAGTATCCACCCTGATTTCAGCCTTCAATTCGCTGACCTTGAGTCCGGCCCTGTGTGCCCTGATGCTGGATCAGGCCCATACATCCCGCCGGGACATTCTGACCCGTCTGCTCGACCTGACCCTGGGTTGGCTGTTTCGCGGCTTCAACCGGCTATACGGGGCAGGCAGCCGGTTTTATGAACGACTGACGGGACGTTTGATTCGCTTCAGTGCCGTGGTGCTGGTCCTCTATGCCCTGCTCAACGGACTCAACGGGGTTGTCTTCAACACCGTGCCGACCGGATTTATTCCGCCGCAGGATCAGGGCTATCTCATTCTCTATGCCCAGTTGCCGGATGCCGCCTCGTTTCAGCGCACCGACGCCGTGGTGGCCAAAGCCTCGGAGATTGCCCTGCAGGTACCGGGCGTCAAGTCCGTCAACGCCTATACCGGCTTTTCGATTCTGTCCTTCGGTGCCCAATCCAATTCAGGCACCCTGTTTGCCCGGTTGACCTCCTTTGAGGAGCGGGCAGGTCACCCTGAATTGCATGCCGACGCCATTTTGCTGGATTTGCAGCGGCGTTTGAGTCGCGTGGAAGAAGCCTACATCGCCGTGTTTGCTCCCCCTCCCATTCGGGGACTGAGCAGCGTGGGCGGTTACAAATTACAGATTCAGGATCGCTCCAATGTGGGCATTGCCGAACTGGAAAAGGCCGCCGGTGACATCATCGCCCAGGCCAACCAACTCCCCACGGCAGGCCGGGCCTTCACCACCTTCAGGGGCAATGTGCCACAGTTGCAACTGGACGTGAACCGCCCGCTGGCCAAGTCGATGCAGGTAGCCCTGTCCGATATTTTTGATACCCTGCAAATCTACCTGGGGTCGCTGTATGTCAATGATTTCAACCTGCTGGGACGCACCTACCAGGTCGTCGCCCAGGCCGATGCCCGCTTCAGGGCCGAACCGGAGGACATTGCCCGCCTCAAGACCCGCACCCGTCAGGGTGACATGGTTCCTCTGGGTACCCTGGTTGAGGTACGGGAAAGCCCGGGGCCGGACCGGATCAGCCACTACAACCTGTATCCTTCAATCGAAGTCAACGGTATCCTGCCACCCGGCATCACCTCAGGCCAGGCCATCGCCAGCCTGGATCAACTGCTGCGTACCCGGTTGCCCCAGGCTCTGGGTTTTGAATGGACGGAAATCAGCCTGCAACAAATCCTGGCCGGTAATACGGCCTTCCTGATTTTTCCGCTGAGCGTGATCTTTGTTTACCTGACCCTGGCAGCCCAGTATGAAAGCTGGACACTGCCCCTGGCCATCCTCCTGATTGTGCCGCTGTGCCTGCTCAGTTCCATGACCGGATTGTGGCTGGTCGGCATGGAAAACAACATTTTCACCCAGGTTGGTTTTATCGTACTGGTCGGCCTGGCCAGCAAAAACGCCATATTGATCGTCGAATTTGCCCGTCAACGCCAACAGGACGGCAAAAACCGGGTGGATGCCGCCATCGAAGCTGCCGGTTTGCGCCTGCGTCCGATCCTGATGACCTCGCTCGCCTTCATCATGGGGGTGTTTCCGCTGGTGGTTTCGACCGGTGCCGGGGCTGAATCGCGCCGCCTCATGGGCACGGCGGTTTTCAGCGGCATGATCGGCGTCACCCTGTTTGGCCTGCTGATGACCCCGGTATTCTACGTTGCGATCAGGCACCTGGTTGAGGCACGCAAACCCGGGCCAGACCACCCGGCGGCCTGATCGACAACGCCGCCCTTTCTCCCCAACCCACCGGAGTACTCACCATGTCGACCCACGCCCCCACACTCAGAACCTACTACCGCCAGCGTAAAGCCAATCAGTGGCACAAGATACCGGCTGAAGCGGGTGATCCCGGCGCAATACGGCCGTTTTTGGCCGGTAACTGGAAGATGAACATGATTCCACGCTCCGGGGTGGCACTGGCTGCCCGTATCTTTGACCTGTGTCGCGATATCCGCGACGTGGAAATCGGCTTTGCCCCGCCCTATACCGGCCTCTCGGCCCTGGCCGATTACATCAAACCGGATTTTCTGCGGCAGGAATACGGCCTGGGCCGCAATGTGTTTCTGTTGGCTCAGGATACGTTTTTTGAGTCCAAGGGGGCTTTTACCGGGGAAATTTCCTCGGAGATGCTGGCCTCAATCGGGGTGGATCGAGTCATCATCGGTCATTCGGATCGCAGAACCAACCTCGGCAAGTATTTTGGTTTTGGCTCCAGTGTGGCCCGGCGACTGACCCGGGAATTTCTGTTGCAGGAAGTTGAATTGTTGCGAGTGCGGGAAGATGTCGATCCAACCGTACTGGCTGCAATCGAACACCTGACTGCTGAAGCCCGGCAGGACATACTGAAGGGATTGGCCCGTTTCATGGAGGCAGAACTCAGGGAGCGGGCCGGGGAGAGTGATGAAGCAATCCAGAAAAAAATACAGGCCTGCCTGACCCACGGGCTGCAAATCATCCTGTGCTGTGGCGAGAACCGCGAGGCCCGTCAGACCCATGAAACCTTCAAGTTGCTGGATCGGCAAATCCGCATGGGTATGGAAGCCGTCTCCCCACGGATTGCCGGGGATGTCATCATCGCCTACGAACCGGTCTGGGCGGTCGGCGAGGGTGCCCAACCGGCCAAAATCGAACAAATCAGCGAGGTACATGGCTTCATGCGTAACCTCATCATGGATCTTTACGGCGAACAGGTGGCCGCCACCCTTCGCATCCTTTATGGTGGCAATGTCAAACCCGACAACATTGCCGACATCATGAACATCCCTGATGTCGACGGTGCCCTGGTCGGCGGAGCCAGCCTCAAGGCCTGTGATTTTGCCCGGATTATCCGCTTCGGGCTGGGACAGGCGGGCACTGGCGCGTAAGGCAAGCCCCGACCGCCGGTCTATGCTTCATCCTCAAGATCGAGATCCGGGTTCCAGCCCTGTTCCCGTGCCCTGGCGATGGCGGATTCCTGCAGGGCTACGTAACGGGCACGCAATTCTGCCGGAAAATGGCTGACCGAAAATCCGTACTCGCGCCAGCACTGCTGAACCCGTTCCCACAGTTTTTCAATGCCCTGAGCCGTCCAGCCAGCGCAGGTTTCGTGGTCAGGTATCAAGCCAAATGCCTGGGCATCCCGGACGATCCGACCGATGTCGGTCATGCCGCCGTGCATGTCCTGATCCAGGCCCACGTAGGTTTCGTCTTTTTTCATGTCGTTTGCGGAGGGATAGAGGTAGAGGAGGTGGCGTACCCAAGGGGTTTCGAACCCCTGTTGCCGCCGTGAAAGAACTGAAATCCACACCGATTTTATACCGCTTTTATACCGCTTTGTAACTACTTAGCCCCCCCTCGATAACCTTCTAAACTAACCCGCATGATAGAGTTACCCAACGACATCGAATGCTTAAAAGCACTGATCCGGCAGCTTTTGGAAGAAATCGATCAACTCAAAGCAGAAAATGCCGAGTTGCGTCGTCGTTTGGGTATGGACAGCACGAACAGCCACCAGCCGCCCGGCAGTGACGGGTTGAAGAAAAAAACCACATCGCGGGCAGGCAGGACACCGGGGTAATACGCTCAAGCGGGTGGAACAACCCGACCACATCACCATTCACCTGCCACAAAACTGCACCTGCTGTGGTCGTCCGTTGTATTGACCCGATGATGCCGCAGGATTTGAATCAACGCACGGTGTCCATCGGCCTGGCGGTCAAGGCCATGATTCTGATGGGTCTGGGCTATGTCCAGCGAACCCTGTATCTCACGCCGCAGTTCTTCAGGGGCAAGGCACTGGATCGTTTGCCGGGGCCGGGTATTACGATGATATTTTGGGCCGCGCACTGGATGCCATTTACAGTTACGGCTCTACCGAATGATTCG
>CAIVXW010000306.1 GCA_903910005.1 uncultured Methylococcaceae bacterium | reverse complement strand
GGCTCGCTGGCTGAATACGAGGAAAAGGCCGTTCAGTTGGCAAACCATCCGGAAATCCTGCATCAGGCCCGATTGTCACTGCAACGGCAACGCCAAAGCGGTGAGTTGTTCAATACTCAACGCTTTACCCGTGAACTGGAAGAGGCTCTGTTAGGGTTGATGCACTGATGGCCCGGGTTTGCTTGCCCCGAAAAGGCTTTTTGCCACGAATAACCCTCTGGATCAGGCATCATGTCCATATTTGAACTGATCGCACAGGCTGATGAGTCATTAGCACGCCAGCAGGTGGATGGAGCCATCGCACTTTACGCCAACTGGTTACTGGCTAATCCGGATACTCCCTACCTTGCAGTCGTCTGCTTTAATCTGGGTGTATGCTACGGCATGGTCGGGAATCATGACGCTGCCACCCAGGCTTACCGGATTGCCCTGGAGGCTGGATCAATTGAAGCGGGTATTAATCTTGGCCTGTTGCGTGAACTGGCAGGGTTTCCCGAAGAAGCCATTGCGATTTGGCAAACCGTACTGGATGCACTGGATACCGACCCGGTAATACAGCCGGATCAGTATCGTTGCGGGGTCTTGAACAACCTGGGCAGGGTACGGGAAAACCTCGGGTTGCTTCAGGAAGCAGAATCAGCTTTGGCCCGGAGTCTGGCTTTGCAGGCCGACCAGCCTCCTGTATGGAACCATCTGATCTACCTGCGCCAGCAACTCTGCCTGTGGCCGGTTACCGACAGGGTTGAAGGGCTAAGCCGGCTGTTTGTGACGAATGCCCGGCAAATGCTGCAATTTCCTGCCTTGATTGATGACCCTGAGCATCAGGCGCGGGTTTTGGTGCAGTGGTTGAATACCCTGCATACACCCCACGCAGAATCCCTTGAACCTGCACCGGCATATACTCACGACCGGATTCATCTGGGATATTTGTGGAGTGGCGATATCTGCGCCGGGATGCCGCATCCACTGACCTTGCTCGACCGGCATGATCCGGCACGTTACCGGGTCTATTTCTTCGTGCGATCCGGCCAGGATATTCAGCCCTTGTCGGCACCGGTCAGGCACATTTTTATGGATCCGGCCACCTTCCCCGATAAGCAGGCGGCTCAAATCATCCGGCAACACGAAATAGATATTCTGGTGGACGTGGCCGGATATCATCAGAATTTGTTTGATTACCGTCCCGCCCCCCTGCAACTCAGGTACCCGGGTAGTGCCGGATGCCTGGATGATGCGACGGCTGATTATCTGATTGCCGCACCCTACCTTCAGCATGATATCCCGCCTGCGAAGCATTTGTGCCTGCCACCCATCGGGGGAGACAATGCCGACCTGAGGGCGCGTAGTACTGCCCTGCAACGGCAGGCAATGAGACGCACATGCGGTCTCCCGGAGAGCGGCATCGTATTTTGTTACGCCGGAGATTCCTGGCGAATAACCGAATCGTGGTTCGCGCTCTGGCTGCAATTACTTGATCAAGTGTCTGACAGCGTATTGTGGCTGTTGGTCAGACCCTCCGCCGCCCGCTCCTCGATGCTTGCGGTTGCGGTTCGTTCAGGATTTGACGGGCAACGTCTGGTTATGGCTGACGCTACTGAAGACTGTCCGCTGTTTCTTGCCGATATTTTTCTGGATACCTACCCCGCCAGTGCGGATACATCAAGCCTTGAGGCTCTGAGACAGGGTGTGCCGGTACTGACCTGCGTTGGCAAAAGTCCGGCCTCACGCCGAACCGGAGCCTTGCTGGACACACTGGGAGTGCCCGAACTCATCACCACCAGCCAGGCGACCTATCGGGATACCGCCGTCCGGATAGTCAGCAACCCCGGTCGTCTGGCGATCCTGCAGGCTTACCTGGATACCCGGCGAGCCGCGTCATTGCTGTTCGATGCAAGCCACTGGGTCAGACAACTTGAGAACCTGTATGAACAGGTCTGGGCCAGGGAAATGGCTGGACTGGATGCAAGCACTGCTCAATTTGTTGAGCGTCCGGAACCCAAGCCGTTTTTCAGTGTGGTCGTTGTCCATTACGAAGGCAGTGTATCCCGGCAGGAAGCCGTTCGTTGCCTGCAATCCCTGTATCACCAGAAGTACCAAAATTTTGAGATACTGTTTCTGCATGACGGGCCACGTACCCAGCCCTGGGAAACTGACGAATTTCCGCCACCCGGGTGGATTCGTCTGAAGACCCATGCCACTACGGTTCGGGCCAATGATTATGGGCACAGCCTGCGTGATCTGGGTATCAGGCTGGCGCGTGGCCAGTACCTTCTGATTACCAACGCGGATAATTACCACTATACCGGCATGCTGTCCGCCATTCATCAGGAAATCATGCGCCCCTATCCCCGGGTTGTTATTCATGATATTGACCGAACCGCTGCCGACATCATCATCTTCGGTATTCTCGCCAAAGGGTATATGTCGATGGGAACGCATGAAAACCTCATTGATTTTCGGGAGTTCAATATGGACATGGCCGCCCGGCAGTGGATGTATCTGTCCGGCTACCCTTCCATCATGAAAAACATTGATTGCATGCAATTTGTCATGCGGCGTGTACTCTGGATCAGGGAGGGCGGATGGCATATCAAATATGCCCAGGCTGCGGATGGCCTGCTGTTTCAGGAGTTTGTCAGGAAATATGGCGTGCGCTACGTTGTGGGGCCACTGGCTGAACATTTATAGGGTGGAGCATGTTTATTCCCATTGTGCAGGATTACCGGCTCTGCCATCCGATACCTGATGGTGTTGAGTATTTTGAAGCCGGATCAGCCGCGCTGAAGGCATTGATATTTCATATCATTCCCGAGGCAGAACGCCCGGTTCGTGTGCTGGATATAGGCTTTGGTACCGGGACACTGGGAGAACTCATTAAAACCAACCCGGCAACATGCCACTGGGAGGTAGACGGGATCGACGGGTATTACCACAACTGCTGCAACAAGGCCTTGTTCGAGAAAAAATATTACAGGAATGTCTGGCATGGCCTGGCTCAGGATCTGTCGATCATGCAGTTGCGTGACTATGACATTCTGTGCCTGCTGGATGTCATAGAGCATCTCGACCTGGAAACGGCCCGTTGGCTGATGCGTACCCTGCTAACATTCCTGCGGGAGGACGCATACCTCTTTGTCAGTACCCCGCTATGGTTTTATCCACAGGAGAGTGAGCAGGTGGCAGACTTGCAGGAGCACCGGATCGGCATACCGGCCTCGGCGATGATGGCCCTGCAACCTGTCATGTATGCTACGGGCATGCAGTTGGTGGGAAATTTCGTCTACCGAAAAAGCAGTCTTGACTTCATAGAATTTTTTCAGCCTACGGCCAACAAGGATTTTTCCATTGACAAAGGGATGAGGATAGCAAGTGCCGTAGGCATGAATCTGACTCCCAACGTTGTATTCAAGCTCAACTGAATAATAGATAGCCATGCAACAGACACCGGCGTATGATCAATACAATGAAACCTTGCTTGACCTGATTCCTGAAAACCTGCGGGCGATTACCGAAATCGGCTGTATGCGGGGAACCCTGGCAGAAGCCTACCGGGCTAAAAACCCCGACTGTCACTGGGTCGGGATAGATATTGATCCTGACAACATCAGGCTGGCCCGTTCGCATTGTCAGGCAGTGTATTGCCGCGATATCGAGCAAATCAGCGAGACAGAATTGATCCGCTGGAGTCGCACCGATGCCTGGGTTTTTGGGGATACCCTGGAACACCTGCAGGATCCCTGGAAAGTTTTAGCGCGTATCAGGCAGCACATGCCTGATACGGGCTACGTAATCGCCAGCATTCCCAATGCCCAGCACTGGAGTTTTCAGGCCAGGCTCAATATAGGATTGTTCCGCTATGAAAATGACGGTCTGTTTGACCGGACTCACCTGCGGTTTTTTACTCGAACAACCCTTTTTGAGTTGTTTGAATCGACCGGTTTCAGGATTGAGCAGGCTGTATCCAGGGTTTTCAATTTTCCAGGGGCTGAAACCTATATACCCCATATTCGTGCCATGGCAGCAGCCAGCCAGTATGACCCGAACCTGGCCGAAGCAGACGCCATTCCGTATCAGTATGTTGTTCGGGCAGTACCCGCAGCGTCATCGCAATTGGCATGACTCTGGCCATTACCAGCATTCAGAGGAATCGCAATCCATGGATTATTGAGTGGCTGGCCTTTCATTTGCTGGCGGGATTCGATCGGTTTTACATTTATTCCCATAAATGTACTGACGGAATGACCGAAACCCTTCTGAGAGTGGCTTGCCATTACCCTGTCACCGTCCATGCGATCGATATGGATGAATTGCCTCAGCTCATTGCCTATCAGCATGCAGCCGAGCAGTACCTGCCTCAGGTAGACTGGATGGCATTTATTGATGGGGATGAATTTTTGTTTTCGCCCCGATACCGCTACATTGGCACCGCGCTTGATCACTATGCCAATCTGCCTCTGTCTGCCCTGGCTGTTTACTGGGTGTGCTATGGTGGCAATGGACATATCAGGGAACCGGACGGGCTTATTATCGAGAACTATCCGCGACACAGTGATTACGGTTTTCCGGCAAACCGGCATATTAAATCCATCGTCAAAGGTCGGCAAACTATCCGAATTGTGGGTTCCCATTTGTTTGAGACGGTCAATGGTACCTGTGATGAGTGTCTGCGTCCCGTAACACAAGGATGGATGCAACAGATTGAACCATCCTACGATTTTCTCAGGATAAACCATTATGCCGTGCAAAGTTATGAATATTTCTCAGATACAAAACGTACGATTGGGGCGGCTGATGGAAACCCTGTACTGATTCGCCCTGATAGCTGGTATTTTGAGTATGACCGTAATGAATGCAATGATGGAATAATCTATAATTTTCTGACTCCACTCAAGCTGAAAATACTGGAAATCAACCAGGCCATCGGGCGATAGCGTTCGTGACTTGATTGAAGGCGTTCGCAAACTCAACCTCCCCCACCCCGCTCCCGGTACCAACACATGCAACTGAAACATCACGGCGCGATTGACGGCGTAACCGGTTCCTGTCACCAGTTGATCCTGGCCGATGGTCGTTCTGTTTTGGTGGATTGTGGCTTGTTTCAGGGAGCGGAGACGGCCGCAGACGGAGCCGGGAGTGAGCAACTGGCCGTCCGGTTTGCCCTGGATGGGGTGGTTGCCCTGATCGTGACGCATGTCCATATTGATCACGTAGGCCGGATTCCCCATCTGCTGGCAGCCGGATTCAGGGGGCCGATTCTGTGCAGTGAGGCTTCAGCCGCACTGTTGCCACTGGTGCTGGAAGATGCCATGAAGGTGGGTGTAACCCGCGATGCCCGCCTGATCGAAGGGTTTCTGGGCCTTGTCCGTCAACGTCTGGTCGCCTTGCCCTACGCCAGTTGGCATACGGTATTCGACGGCGTAACCCGCCTCCGGGTCAAGTTGCAACCCGCCGGGCACATCCTCGGTTCAGCCTATGTCGAGTGTGATCTCCACGAGACCGGTCAAACCACCCGGGTGGTGTTTTCGGGAGATCTGGGTGCCCCGTACACGCCGTTGTTGCCGGCTCCCAAATCGCCTTACCGCGCCGATGTGGTGGTACTCGAAAGCACGTACGGTGATCGGCTCCATGAGGATCGCAAACTGCGACGGGAACGTCTGAAGACTATCGTCGAAACGGCTCTGGCCAATCGAGGCACCCTGCTGATTCCGGCTTTCAGCATCGGTCGTACCCAGGAATTGCTGTATGAGATGGAACAAATCATCCACCAACACCGCCAGCAAGCCGTGGCTCCCGGTCTGACCTGGGATGGACTGGATATCATCATTGACTCGCCACTGGCCGCTGATTTCACGGCAGGTTATGCCCGTCTGCGCGAACACTGGGACAAGGAAGCCCGTCAACGCCTGGCTGGTGGCCGTCACCCATTGGCATTTGATCAGGTTTTAACCATCGCCGCCCACGACCAGCATCTACAAACGGTGCAATACCTGGCCCGAACCACCCGTCCGGCTGTGGTGATCGCTGCCAGTGGCATGTGCAGCGGTGGCCGCATCGTCAATTATCTGAAAGCCTTGCTGGGGGATGCCCGCCACGATGTGCTGTTTGTCGGGTACCAGGCGGCGGGTACCCCCGGGCGGGCCATTCAGGAATACGGTCCCCGGGGCGGCTACGTTGATCTGGACGGTGAACGCTACACCATCCGTGCCCGCATCCACACGATTGGTGGTTACTCGGCCCACGCTGATCAGGTCGACTTGATCAATTTCATTAAACGGATGCGCGGGAAGCCACGCCGGATCGTGTTGGTACACGGTGAAAACCGCAGCAAAATCCGTTTTGCCGAAATTTTACGGCAACGTTTTCCGGGGATGGAGGTCGTGATCCCCTGAGCCTGTTACAGCATTTTCAGTTTTTATTCGTTCGTCGGAAATACCAAAATCTGTTCGTGCTGAACGCGTGGTTCGGCAGGGCTCTCCTGAGGGTTCGATAATCTCACCATGATCGGGAGTCGAAGGGCTCACCATGAGCGAGGGGGCTGAAGAGGGCTGAGTACGAACGGATCTTGTGGCGGAACGTTCATCAGAACGTCCGATTTTGGCTGCGAAAGGCTGTTGATCATGAATTTTCTGGCAATTTCGTGCCTTTCGTGGCAAAAAAACAGAGCCACTAAAAACACGAAAATACACAAAAAATACTAT
>CAIVXW010000305.1 GCA_903910005.1 uncultured Methylococcaceae bacterium | reverse complement strand
TCACCACTCACCACTCACCACTCACCACTCACCACTCACCACTCACCACTCACCTATCGGCGGCCAGGATGGCCGCGCTCCCAGGCAAGGCGTCCAGTTTCAGGGCAGCGAGTGTGCGGACGGTTTCATCGGAATCGGCCAGGGCATTCTGCAGGAGGCTCTGGTCGGTCGGGCTGATGCCGGCATTTTCTACCGCCATCAGACGCACCGAGGAATCCGCATCGGCGAGGCCAATGGCCAGTGCCCGTTGCGGGTCGTACCGGGCCAGGCCGTATACGGCCTGAACCCGTACCTGCGGGCTTGGATCCTGGAGGCCTTCCGACACCCGGCGTTCACGCAGGGCCGGTTCAAGGTCGTAGGGTTCCAGCCAGTGGGCCAGCCGACTGGCTCGTTGCGCCGGGCTGAGCGGGGGCGGGTGAACTGCCGCCGGGGCGACGAGCCAAACCTCCGTCACCCGGGCGGGGGCCTGCGGGGCATGCCGAATCAGGCAGGAGCCGCTGCCGTCCAGCAGGCAGGCCAGCACCGGTGCCAGGGTTTCGCCCCGACAGACGACCGACACCGGTGTCCGGGGCAGACCGGAACCGTGCCAGACCCAATCCAGCCGAGTCGCCATGCGATCCAGTACCTCCGCCACGCTCAAATGGGTTGCGGTCAGCGTGATCTGTCCGGATTTATCTACCTGCAAGTCAAAATCGGCTGTCACCGCCGCGACCGACTCCATCCCACTCAAGACAAAACCCGCCATCAACCCAACGCAAGCGGCCATGATTCGCGTCGTACTGGCCATAGCCTTTTCCTCCGAATATCTGCTGCGGTGGTGAGAGCATGCGATTTTCGTGCCTTCGGGTAAACGCTGAGCGCAAGCCACAGTCGCACCGTCCACGCAGGCCGGATTGCGTGATATGACACAGGCACTGCGTGAAATCACACACCCAAGTCCTCCCTCACTGATCCGGACCCACCCGCAACAGCAGCAGCAGGCCAGGCAGGGCCAGCCCAAAGCAAACCCAGAAAAAGGTCTGCCAACCCCACCCGGCAAAATGGATGATGCCGATTTGACCCAAAGGGATATCGCCGCCTTCCACCAGAAACCCGGCCAGGGCATTGGCCAGCGTGCGCGGCGTAGCCGCCAGACTGGTGAACAGGGCGAACTGGGTAGCGGTGTAGGCGGGATGCGTCAGGGTAGCCAGGTAGGCGACGAAGGCTGCCGTGCCCAGACCCACCCCGAAGGCTTCGCTGCCAATCACCCAGGCCAGACGGGTACTGTCCGGCGGCAGGGTCGCCAACCAGGCAAATCCCGGTATCACCAGAGCCTGTACCAGCCCGAACAACCAGAGGGCTCGCCGCAAACCCAGTCGCATCAGCCAGATTCCGCCCAGCAAACCCCCCATCAGGTTAGGCCAGAGTCCGGCATTTTTGGCGATCAGGCCGATTTGGGTCTTGCTGTAGCCCAGGTCCAGATAAAACGGCGTTGCCAGCGAAGTGGCCATGCTGTCGCCGAGTTTGTAGAAAAAAATGAAAGTCAGCACCAGCACGGCATCCAGCCAGCCCTTGCGCCGGATAAATTCCCGCAGGGGTTCAACCACCGCCTGACCCAGGCTGGCAGGTGCCGCGTGTGTGGATAAAGGTTCGCTGACCCACAGGGTTAACAGCCAGCCCGGCAGCATGAACAGGGCGGTGATCAGGAATACCCACTCCCACGAGAGGCTGTCCGCCAGAATCAGCGACAGGGAGCCAGGTACCAGCCCGGCAATTTTATAGGCATTGACATGGATGACGTTGCCCAGTCCCTGCTCATGCTCCCGCAGCAACTCGCGCCGGAATGCATCAATGGCAATGTCCTGGGTGGCTGAAAACAGGGCCACGATCAGGGCCAGTCCGCGCAGGGTCGCCATGTCGTCAGCCGGATGCAGATAACCCAGCAGCGGGATAGTCAGGAGCAGTGCGGTCTGGCTGGCCAGCATCCAGCTACGCCGCCGCCCCAGGGCGAATCCGTAACGATCACACCAGGGAGCCCAGAGGAATTTCCAGACATAGGGGATTTGCACCAGGGCCAGCAAACCGATGTCCTTCAGGCTGACCCCACCCTCCCGCAACCAGGCCGACAGCAGATTGATGAGAATGTAGAGCGGCAGGCCAGAGGAAAACCCGGTAACGGCACAGATGAAAAAACGGCGAACGGCGTCGGTTTCAGGCCGGGAGGGGGTAGTCATAATCCAGCGTCAGGGGGGCGTGATCGGAGAAGCGTTCGTCCCGGTAAATCGAAGCCTGACGGATACAAGCCGAGAGCGACGGAGTCACCATCTGGTAATCAATGCGCCAACCGGTATTGTTGACCCAGGCCAGACCCCGATTGGACCACCAGGTGTACTCCCCGGCCGCCTGATTGATGACCCTGAAGCCATCCACCCAGCCTTCAGCGTCCAGCAGACGATCCATCCAGGCCCGTTCCTCCGGCAGGAAACCTGAGTTTTTCAGATTGGAACGCCATTTTTTCAGATCAATCGGCTTGTGGGCGATGTTCCAGTCACCGCACAGCACGTAATCGCGCCCGCTGTCATGACAGGTACGCAAATGGGGCAACAACCGCTCCATCACCTCAAACTTGACGGCCTGACGTTCCGGCCCGGACGAACCCGAAGGCAGGTACAGCGACACCACGCTCAGATTGGCGACCCGTACCTCCAGGTAGCGTCCCTCGTTGTCAAACGCTGTCCAGCCGATGCCCTGTATCACCGCATCGGGTGGCAACCGACTCAACACCGCGACTCCGCTGTAGCCTTTTTTCAGGGCCGGAAAATAGGCGCAGTGGAAACCGGGCGGATGAAACACGGAATTGGCCAGTTGTGGCGGCTGGATCCTGATTTCCTGTAAACAGACAAAATCGGCATCCTGCCCTGCCAGCCAGCCGAAAAATCCCTTGAGGGCGGCTGAACGCAGACCGTTAACATTGAGGCTGATGATGCGCATGACGTCAGGGATCGGTTGATGAACGGTTGATAAACGGTTGATAAGTGTACCGTTCCTGTTGATTTTTCGGTATGGTCGTTTTTTTTTGCACAGCCTGACGGCACTTATCCCGGTTTTATCCACAGGCTAACCTGCCCGAAAATCGGCTTCAAGAGCCAATCTCACCCGGTTTTTCCACAGATCCGCCCCTCACTTATAATAATAATCTTTATTTTTTTATTATATTTAGGAAGGGTCTGGCCTGTGGATAAGTGGGGCGAACCCCCGCCCGGATCAGGCCCGGTCAGCACGCAACTTCAAACCCGATTGAGCAACGCCGGTGGTTTTGCTATGTTGCGGGTTACGGTTCACATTCACCCAACAATTCATTTCTCCAGGTGTGTTTAGATGTCAAAGAAGGTTTTGGGATTCATTGGTGCAGGGAACATGGCAGGCAGCCTGATTGCAGGCTTGCTCGCGGATGCCTGGCCCGCTGACAAGATCTGGGCGGCGGATGTCGACGAGCGGCAGACGCTTCGTCTTGGTCAGCACTTCGGTATCCATACCACCACCGACAACCCGGCGGTGGTGGCTGAGGCCGACATACTGGTGCTGGCGGTCAAGCCCCAGAGCATGCAACAGGTTGCCAGAGGCATCGCCGCCCAGGTGCAGGCCAGACGGCCGCTGGTGATCAGCGTGGCAGCCGGCATCTCGCTGGACGCGCTCGACGATTGGCTCGGAGGCGGTATTGCGGTGGTTCGTACCATGCCCAATACCCCGGCTCTGGTTCGATCCGGTGCCACTGCCCTTCTGGCCAATAATCAGACAACGCCTGACCAGCGTAATCAGGCTGAGGCCATTCTGCGCTCGGTGGGGCTGACCGTCTGGGTTGAGGCGGAAATCCTGCTGGATACCGTGACCGCGCTGTCCGGGAGCGGGCCTGCTTACTTTTTCCTGTTGATGGAGGCCATGGAACAGGCTGCGGTCAACATGGGACTGGACAGGGAGACGGCCCGCCTGTTGACCCAGCAAACGGCACTGGGGGCTGCCAAGGTGGCGATTGAATCAGACGAGACCCCGGCCGAGCTGCGGCGTCGGGTTACCTCACCCGGCGGGACGACCGAGCAGGCCATCGCGGTTTTTGAGAACAAGGCACTGTTGTCCATCGTACTGGAAGCCATGCAGGCTGCCGGTCAACGGTCGGACGAGTTGTCAAAACTATTGAGGAATTGATCATGTCAGCAGCATATTTCACCGGCCCGGCGGTGTTTCTGGCCGATACCCTGTTCAGCCTGTACACCTTTGCCGTTCTGCTGCGGTTTCTGTTGCAGTGGGTGGGGGCCGATTACTACAACCCGGTCTGTCAGTTTCTGGTGAAGGTGACTCACCCGCCGTTGCGGCTGTTGCGGCGGGTCGTACCCCCGATCGGGCGGGTTGATACCGCCTCCCTGGTTTTGTTGACGGGCCTTGAAATGGCCAACGGTTATCTGCGGTTTTTGCTGCAGGGTGCCAGCATCACCCTTGCCTCGCTGGCGGTGTGGGCCGTGATGCAACTGATCGAACTGGTGCTGAACGTATTTTTCTTTGCCATCATGGCGCATGTGGTTTTGGGCTGGCTGGGCACCCGCCCGCGTCATCCCGGCATCAGCCTCATCAACAGTCTGGCAGAACCCTTGCTGGCACCGGCCCGACGCTGGTTGCCTGTGGTAGGCGGGTTTGATTTCTCTCCCATGGTTCCCCTCATTCTGATCGAGCTGGCCAAGATGATGATCCTGCCGCCGCTGCATCAATGGATCAATTGGCTCAACCTTTAACGTGCGGGCGGTCATGAAAATTCTCGAATACACCGGTCTTGACGTATCCCGCTGCAAATCCCAGTACAAAAAACTGGTGGGCTTTATTGAAAAGGACGATTTTCAGTCAGCGGATGTCAAGAAACTGAGTAATATCGGCCACGGCAGGTTTTATCGTGCCCGGCTTGATTATGCCAACCGACTGCTGTTTTCGGTCATCCGTCATGGCGACAACGTCTATGCCCTGATGCTGGAAGTAATTGAAAACCATGCCTATGAAAAATCCCGCTTCCTGCGCGGGGCCACGATTGACGATGACAAAATTCCGGCGGCTGACCCCGGCGAACTGAGCGAGGCCGCCGAACCGGTGCGGTATGTACACCCCGAGCGGCGGGAAATTCACCTCCTGGACAAGGTGATCTCATTCGACGACGTACAGGAAACCGTTTACCGCGAGCCGCCACCGCTGATTGTGGTGGGTTCAGCCGGCAGTGGTAAAACCGCGCTGACCCTCGAAAAAATGAAGCAGGTCACAGGGGATGTTCTCTACGTGACCCATTCGGCTTACCTGGCCCAGAGTGCCCGTGATCTCTACTATGCCAATGGCTTCGAGAACGAAAATCAGGAGGCGGTGTTTCTGTCCTACCGCGAATTTGTCGAGACTTTGCACATCCCGGCTGGACGGGAGGCCTCCTGGCGCGATTTTTCCGGCTGGTTTGGCCGGATGCGCCAGCAGTTCAGGGGGATTGAAGCCCATCAGGCCTTTGAGGAAATACGCGGAGTCATTGCCGCCGATGCCGCCGGTGTGTTGAGCCGGGAAGATTATCGCCAGCTTGGAATCAGGCAATCCATTTTTGCGGTTGACAGCCGCGATGGTCTTTACGACCTGTTTGAAAAATACCGGGAATGGCTCGGGTCAGCGGGATTGTTTGATCTCAATCTGGTAGCCCACGGCCTGATGGACAGGGCAACGCCGCGCCATGATTTTGTGGTGATTGACGAAGTACAGGACTTGACCACCGTGCAGTTGGCCCTGATCCTGAAGACGCTGCGCAAGCCCGATCATTTTCTGCTGTGCGGCGATTCCAACCAGATCGTACACCCCAATTTTTTTTCCTGGAGCAAGGTCAAGTCATTGTTCTGGCAGGATCCGGCACTGGCCGATCATCAACAGCTTCGGGTATTGCGGGCCAATTTCCGTAACGGCAGCGAAACCACCCGGGTGGCCAACACCCTGCTCAAAATCAAGCACCGGCGTTTTGGTTCGATTGACCGGGAAAGCAATTTTCTGGTGGAGGCGATGGCCGGTGACAGCGGAACCGTGACCGTACTGGCCGACAGGGATGCCGTCAAAAAAGACCTGAACCAGAAAACCCGGGCTTCCACCGCCTTTGCGGTGCTGGTGATGCGGGACGAAGACAAAAGCGAAGCCCGCCGTCATTTCCAGACACCGCTGGTTTTTGCCATTCACGAAGCCAAGGGGCTGGAATATGACAACATCATCCTGTACCGCTTCATTTCGGATCATCGGCAGCCGTTCAGTGAAATCGCCGAAGGCGTGAGTGCGGCCGATTTGCTGGAAGACAGCCTGGAATACCGGCGTGCCCGCGACAAACAGGACAAATCGCTGGAGATTTTCAAGTTTTATGTCAATGCCCTGTATGTGGCCCTGACCCGGGCGGTACGCAATGTCTACCTGGTGGAATCGGATACCGGTCATCCGCTGTTGTCACTGCTGACCCTCAGACCGGGCACTGACCGGGTGGAAGTAGCGGCACAGCAATCGTCGCTGGAGGATTGGCAACGCGAGGCCCGCAAACTGGAATTACAGGGCAAACAGGAGCAGGCCGACGCCATTCGCCAGAATATCCTCAAGGAGGAACCGGTACCCTGGCCGGTGTTTGATGAAACCCGCCTGCGGGAAACCCTTACCCGGGTGTTCATCGACAAGGTGCCGGGTTCCAAACTGAAGCGGCAGCTCTACGAGTATGCCTGCGCCTACGATGAACCGCGACTGGCCGCCCATCTGGCCAACATGGCCGGTTTTGACCAGGCGAAAAGCTTTGAGGGACACCAGGCAACCCTGGGCTATAAACATCTGGTGCAGTATTGCGGTAAAAACTTCAGGGAGCTTCTCAGGCAGTGTGACAAATATGGCATCGACCATCGCAATACCACCAACCTGACGCCACTGATGGCCGCCACCATTGTGGGGAATGTCGATCTGATCGACGCCTTGCTGGAACGCGGAGCCAACCCGGAACTGACCGATCACCTGGGGCGTAATGCCCTGCACTGGGCCATCCTGGAAGCCGCCCGCAAACCCAAATATGCCGAGGGGGCGTTTGCTGCCATTTACCAGCGGATTGCCCCGTCTTCAATTGACTTCAAGGTGGGTGACCGGTTGATCCGGATTGATCGCCACCTGTCCGAGTACCTGCTGATCCAGACCCTGTGGGCCCTGATGAAGCAGCGTTCCTGCCGGATCGGGGTTCGTTTTGCCTTTGACACCCAGACCGTCATGGAAGCCTGGGAGCATTTTCCGGCCCAGGTACTGCGGGCCGAACGTAAAAAACGCCATCACATTACCCATTTGCTGTCACGCAATGAGGTTCAGCGCGATTATGCCTACAACCGTTACCTGTTTTTCCGGGTAACCACCGGCTTTTACCATTTCAATCCAACCCTGAGCGTGCGCCAGCGCGGTGCCGAAGGCGACGAAACCTGGGTTCCGTTGTTCAAGGCCTTGAACCTGCCCCTGATTCGCGAACTGGCGGCACCGATCAACTGGAAATTTGCTACCGAATTGATGGTGAAGGGCGGAGTGGCCTCCGCTGACAATCCGTTGTTGCAGGCACCTTATGCCAACTGGCAGGCGGAGCAGGAAGCACTGCGGCAGGTGCCCAAACCACAGCAGCCACCCGCTTCGCCGGATTCGGTTCGTCAGAGTTACCTGAAGGCACTGGAGCAATACGCACGTCAGAACAATGCGACGAAAAC
>CAIVXW010000304.1 GCA_903910005.1 uncultured Methylococcaceae bacterium | reverse complement strand
CGGCCTGGCTCAAAACAGGAACAGATACCCTGCCACCAGCAAAATCACCAAACCCACGACCGGCCAGCCCAGTCTGGCATAAAGTTCCTTCATATAGGCTTTTTGTTCCTGCCACCAGGGACCAAACCATTCACGGAAGCCCTGGTAGACATCCAGCAACTTGCGGACGATCAGTGTCAGGATGATGAGGAATAATCCCAGACCCAGCCACGCAGTCAGTGTCTGAGCCTCACGAGGGGCGATCTCCAGGGCAGCTTCCAGCATTTCCTCGGTGAACAGTTCCAGATATTCCAGTACGATCAATACGGCATGCAATGCCAGTTCGAGAATGTGGTGCATGATTTCAACCACAATCTCTCCGCCGAAAACAAGGAAACCCAGAATCAGGAGTGCGACTACCAGTTTTTTCATGTTTTTTCTCTTTATGCGAGACTCGAAACCGGGGTTATGGCAGATCGTGCCAGGCTTCCTGCCGACTTGTCTGACTGCTTTGGGTGCGTAGCATAACAACCCGTTCTGGTAGTCACAACTGGCCGACGATTTCAGGCAACGCTGCGGGCTATTGCAACGGCCCGACGGCACAGTTCGCGGCCATAGTCCGTCCAGAGTCCCTGGCCCCAGTAGCGGTAACAACTGGTCTGGGCCGAGAGCAGGTGAAACAGGGCGTTGCGATAGCGGGGATCGTGGCTCGGAATGGCCGGTTTGATGAGGTACTCATAAAAGGCTGAACTGGCTTCCTCCATGGGCCCCAGAACATTTTCATAACCCTTGACCCAGGAGATGTCGGAAGTCCAGCTGCCTCCGTCCATGTGAAAGCGATGATCCTCCTGTTTCAGTGCCTCAATCGTCGCTGCCAGTTTTTGCGGGCCTTCTCCCGGCTGATAGCGATCCCATATCCGCTGGTGGAACAGGGGTTGTACCACCGGCAAATCCTCCGGGGTGATGCCCATCCCGAACAGGTATTCAAGGTATTCGGTGACATTCATCAGGGGTGTTTCAGAGCCGGTAGCTTCGCGTGAAGCCTCCAGGAACTTGGGCGGGAATTCATTCATCATCACCCCGCCATTTTCACCGTCGGCAATCTGGGTAACCAGTGGCGGTACCGCCCGCCCGGCCAGCGTCCAGCGCGACAGGCTACGGGCCTCGTACAGGGGCTGCATCTGGGCAACCAGTTTGGTATCACTGCCCTGGGTCTTGAGGATGGCAATAATGTCGATGCGGGCTCCCTCCGAATTGACACAGACCAGGCGGTGCGGCAGGTGTTTGAGTTCCGGTGAGTAGCCGTTACCGGGCTGTTCCACCGTGTGTTCCTGAATCAGAACCCAGGTATAACCACAGTCACGCAGGGTTTTGATGTATTCGTAGGCAATATCGGGGTGGTTGGGCAAGGCCATTTCCGACGGTGAGAACCCCCTGACCCGGGCCAACGCTTCCGTGCCGAATACGGCGGCAAAGTGGTGCTGCCAGGCCTTGACGTGCAGACGGAAATCCTGCGGCGGCGTCGAAGGAGCCACCGCATGACCCCAGGGTGCCCCCAGCCATTCGACGGCACGGCGATAATCAGGATTGCAGGTGACGTTTTTGAGGGCGTCAATCACATCGTGCAGCCCCATCTGCCGCAGGCCATGCAACAGGGTGCCGGAGTATTCCAGCATGACTCTTGGCTCCTTGCCTTCATGAATGAGTTGCGGAACAAATTCACCGATTCGTTTATAACACCAGTGAAAAACCGGGGCATTGTGATTGTCGCCAATGTGCTGGTTTTCCATCATGTATTGCAGATTACTGATGACGGGGGCGGTGTGGAGATCATGGCCGCCTGCCGGTATCAACGGTTGGTGCATGTGCAGGGCGATGGCCGCCGCACTTTTGACGTGATCAAACCGGATCGGGCTGGCATCCCTGAAAACCGTGTCCGGGCGGGTGGCCAGTACGGTTTCCACGGTGGCTTCAGAGCCGCAAATATTGGGAAGTCCGTCAATGTATTCGGGTAAGGTGTGCATGGCAGGGCCTCTTGCTGATAGGGTTGGTTAGGGGTTAGGGGTTAGGGGTTATTATGTAGTGTGCGGTAGCGGTATGCGGTATGCGGTATGCGGTATGCGGTATGCGGTATGCGGTATGCGGTATGCGGTATGCG
>CAIVXW010000303.1 GCA_903910005.1 uncultured Methylococcaceae bacterium | reverse complement strand
TTATATCCTCAGTGCCTTCTGGTTGCCGATCGTGTATGGTTCCTGGCGTTTCGTCGGATTCCACTATCTGGTGGGGCCGCTGCTGTCAGACATTCTGACCGACAATCCCAACGAATACGCCGCCGTCTGGTGCCTGTTTTCGATTGCCCTGTGCGTATCGGTCATCAAGACTCCGGTTCGACGTTATCTGCACGTTGCGAACTGGCCGTTCTACAGCCGGTTTGCGGCGCAAACCCCCTCCCCGTAACACCTGACATCCTACTGACCATGCCCAAAACATCATTCAGCAAAGCCGTTTGTCTCGTCATGCCGCTGCTTGCAAGCGGTTGCTCCCACACGGTTCTCAAGGGAACCGATACTCCCATGGCCTATCAGTCTACCCTGTTGCAATACCAGATTCTGACCGAAGGTGTGCCACCTGCCAAAACGGCCCCGGCGGATTCGCGGGCGGGTTTCAAGTGGCTGAGCCTGACGGAACGCACCGTGGCAGGAGCAACCCTGCCCCTGTCTGCCGTGGTGGAAACGCTGTTCCTTCCGGTCACGTATGCCTATACCGGTTACATGAATCATTTTTTCACCGACGAGTACCCGCTTTCGGCGGGGCGCACCGGCATGTTGAGCCGTCCTGCTGAACCGGCCCGCTGAGTTTGCCATGTCAACTGCCATTGTCTGGTTTCGCCGCGATCTCAGGCTGGGCGACAACCCGGCCCTCACGGCGGCCCTTGCGTCTTCCGCCCGGGTTATTCCGGTCTATCTGCACGATCCGCACAATCCGGGCGGCAGTGCCGGTCGGGCCTGGTTGTACCATAGCCTGCGCTCCCTGCAACAAAACCTGAACCGGCACGGGTCGCGGCTCATCATCCGTCAGGGTGAGCCGGGTGCCCTGCTGGACGAACTGATCGCCCAAACCGGGGCGACGGTTGTTCACTGGAATCGGGTCTACGACCCGGACGGCATCCGCCGCGACAGTGCGATCAAGGCGGCTCTTATCGCCCGAGGGCTGGCAGTACACAGCTACAACGGTAGTCTACTGCACGAACCCTGGAACCTCGCCACCACCGGCGGCGAAGCGTTTCGGGTGTACACCCCCTTCAGCAAGGCGGCCATCCGGGCCGGGATCAGACCGGCCGTTCTGCCTTGCCCCGCTGCCCTGCCGCCGGTTCCGCCGGAATACGACGGGCTGACGCTGGAGGCACTGCAACTTCAGCCGCGTTTGTGCTGGGATCAGGGCTTCTACCGGCAGGGTCTACCGGGTGAAGATACCGCCCTGGCCCGGTTGCGGGCCTTTGTCGATGATCCCCTGCACCGCTACGACGAAGCCCGTAATTTCCCCGACCGACCCGGTACCTCAGGGTTGTCGCCGCACCTGGCCTTCGGCGAAATCAGCCCGGGCCAGATCATGGCAGCCCTGCCCGCCGATGCAGACAACCCGGGGCAGACGGTTTTCATCCGCGAATTGCTGTGGCGCGAATTTGCCTGGCACCTGCTGTATCACTATCCGCACACGCTCGACCATCCCCTGGATGCCCGCTTCGAGGCATTTCCCTGGGCGGATGCTCAGGCGGAAAATTTCAGGGCCTGGCAACGGGGACTGACCGGTATTCCCCTGGTGGATGCGGGCATGCGTGAACTGTGGGCTACCGGCTGGATGCACAACCGGGTACGGATGGTGGTGGCTTCGTTCCTGACCAAAAATCTGCTGATTTCCTGGCAACAGGGGGCGGCGTGGTTCATGGATACCCTGGTGGATGCCGATCTGGCCAACAACACCCTCGGCTGGCAGTGGGTTGCGGGTTGCGGTGCCGATGCGGCCCCGTATTTCCGCATCTTCAATCCAGTGCTGCAGGCGCAACGATTTGACCCGGACGGACTCTATACCCGCCACTGGGTGCCCGAGCTGGCCCGGCTTCCGCTGACCTGGCTACACCGACCCTGGGAAGCACCGACTGAGGTTCTGACTGAAAGCGGTATCGTCCCGGGTCGGGATTACCCCCTGCCACTGGTCGATTTGCAGCAGAGCCGGGTGCGGGCACTGGAGACCTTCCAGACCATTAAAACCTACAAATAAACACCGTCAACCCAGCCTCCCCGAAGGACGGGGTTTCTTACGGAGTCA
>CAIVXW010000302.1 GCA_903910005.1 uncultured Methylococcaceae bacterium | reverse complement strand
ATAAACCCAATTCCCGCTACATGGGTGAAATTTTCCGGGTCAGGAACGTACATGACGTGGTGGAGTTGCAGAAAAGCCGGGATGTCCGCTTTTTCAATCAGGATCAGATCCGAAAACTGGAATTACCGGGCAACATGGCGGTGGTCAAACCCTCGCCCTATACCCATAACATCGTCGGTTACTGGGAGCGGCCGGAATACGATATCCGGGTCTATTCACTGGGCTGGAGTACCATTCGGGAGGATGTACAGGCGGCCTATCTGGACGCCAAGGAAGCCCAGGAACGGCTCAAACTCAATACCTTGTTGCTACCGATTGACCACCTGGCAACCCGAATCTACAGCCAGAACCGCGAGGCCGCCATCCTGGAATGGCTGACCCTGAGCAGTTACTATTACTGGGGTTCATATGACATTACCAGCCAGAACTCCTCCACCAATGTCACCAAAAGCATTCACTATCCGAACGAACTGGAATGCCCGGCCAAGGTATTTACTGCCGCCAATCATCCCTACTTCGTTAACCATCTCACCCGACTCCCCTCCCCTACCGAGCAATTCGTCCGCAATTTCGGGCCGCGCCTGCACCATCTGGCTGTCGCAGTCAATGACGGCGAAACCGGACAGGTTGCCAACATTGATTATGTGGTCGATACCCTGAAAGGCTGCGGCAAGCAATTTTTGCTGGAAGTTATCGGCTCCCGCGAGGAAGGGCTCAAACAGATTTTCTCCAGTGCTTCGGAATACTCCTCACTGATCGTGGAATACGTGCAGCGGTTTGGTGATTTTCAGGGCTTTTTCACCAAGGACAACGTGGCGGAACTGACCCATGCGGCGGGCGTGGAAGAGAGCCTTAAAGCACTGGAACAGGAAGTGGTAGCCTGACCGCTACCGACGCCAATTAACCCGGAACCGACAAGGCAATAGTACGGCCTTGCCGGTGATCCGCTATCAAGCGGGGTGGCAAAGCGGGCGGGGTGCTGCTAAGATGCCGCCTCACTCCTTGCCCTCCCTGCTTGTCGTGTTGGTCAATTTCATCATAGCCGGTGCCCAGAAATGCGGTACCACGGCGGTTTTCAACGCACTTTCGCTGCATCCTGACATTGGCGTGTCGGTGCCCAAGGAAGTCCATTTCTTTGACAACGACGCCCTGTTCAGCCATCCTCCGGTCGACTACGACCAGTACCACCGGCATTTCCGCCCCGACGATTGCTCCCGCCTGTGCGGCGAAGCCACCCCCGCCTATTTGTACTGGCAACCCTGCCCGGCCCGTATCAAGGCGTATAACCCGGCCATCAAACTGATCCTGATTTTGCGTAATCCGGTCGAGCGAGCCTATTCGCACTGGAATATGCTGACCCACAAAGGCAGGGAAACGCTGCCATTTGGCGAAGCACTCCGGGCCGAGCCGGCCCGGTTGCGGCAAGCAGACACCGGGCAAAGCAAGCCGTATTCCTATATGGATCGGGGGTTTTACGCCTGTCAGCTCGAACGCTATCTATCCCTGTTTGCCCGCGAGCAGATACTGGTTTTACCCTACGAGGAACTGGTGGCTGATTTTGGCCAGGTTTATCGAACGCTTTGTGACTTTTTAGGACTTCCCGCCATTGACCCGCCCACCTGTAATACGGCGTACGCATTACCCTATACTGTCCCCCTCGACATAACCGACCGGCAGTTTCTGCTTGAGGTATTTCGTGACGATATAACCCGGCTGGAACGGTTGCTGGGATGGGATTGCAGCCACTGGCTGGCAGTCGAATGACCCCGGCAAGTGCCGACCGGTCACTGCAACCGGTGTATGCCATCGGCGGGGTTGGAGGCAGTGGTACCCGGCTGGTCGCTGAACTGCTGGCGCACTTGGGATACGATCCGGGGAAGCCGCTGAATGCGGAACGGGACAATCTGGCCTTCACCCTGCTGTTCAAGCGTCTGGACATGCTGGAGGCAGGGGATGCTGACTTTGCCGATTGTCTTCAGGTATTCCTGGCCGGCAGTTTTGGCGAGGCAGCCCCGGTGAATTACCGCACGATTATCGAACAGGCTCGGCAGGCACACCCGCCGGTGTGGTCACAGCCGGTAGTCGAATACCTGATGACCGCCTGTCTTGCAGCATCCGGTACTCAGGCCGCAACTACCGACCGGAAACCCATTGGCTGGAAGGAGCCGAATACCCATTTGTTCATTGCCAGGCTATATCAACACCTGCCTGGTCTGCGCTATATTCATGTCATCCGCAACGGTCTGGACATGGCGTACAGCACCAACCAGCGTCAGGCACTGCTGTGGGGCAGGCACCTGCTGGGCTATGGCTGTGATACCCCTGACCCGGTCTATTCATTGAAATACTGGTGCGAGGCCAACAAGAGAATGGCATATTTTAGAGATACCTGGGCCGATACCCGGCCCGTATTCTGGCTGGATTACGATGCCCTGGTCAGTAACCCGCCGCCGGTACTGACGGCATTGCTGGATTTTCTGGCGATTGCACCGTCCCAATCGCTGCTGGATGAGCTGTCCGGGCGGATAACGTGCGGCAACCGACGTCCCCGGCAACATGATGTGTCGATTTTTGCGGCAGAGGAACTGGCCTGTCTCGAACAACTGGGGTATTCACCGTGCTGGTCATGACCTTGCTGGTTCGCAATGAGGCAGACATTCTGGACAGTAATCTGCGCTATCACCTGGCGCAGGGAGTCGACTTCATCATCGTTACCGATAACCTGTCCACTGACGCCACCCCGGCGATTTTGCACGACTATGAAAAGCAGGGCGTGGTTCGGGTTATTCAGGAATCTGCGGATGATTATTCCCAGCATGAATGGGTCACCCGAATGGCCCGTCTGGCTGCAACTGATTATCAGGCTGACTGGGTTATCAACAATGATGCGGACGAATTCTGGTGGCCGGATCAGGGTTCCAGCCTGGCCAGTTACCTGTCCGGTCAACCGGAGGCAGTGCAGGTATTGTCCGCCCCCCGTCATAATTTCGTGCCACTGCCTTCGGCTACCCTGGCCCAACTGCCCTTTCATGCGGCCATGATTTACCGGGAAACCTGCTCAGTGAATGCGCTGGGGGAACCGCTTCAGGCCAAGGTCTGCCACCGTGCCAATCCCGCCATTGAGGTACGGCAGGGTAATCATGCCGTCCTGCTGGAGGGTACCCTGCTGCCCCCGGTTACGTCCGCACTGTCCATTTTGCATTATCCGGTTCGCAGCCTGGAGCAGTACCGCCGCAAAATAGCCCTGGGCGGAGCCGCGTATGGCCGCAATACCCGCCTGAACCGGGGCATGGGCAAAACCTGGCGGGTATTGTATGAGCGACTGCAAGCGGGCCGCTTTGAGGAATTTTATCAGGCCGGGGAGTATGATGAATCCCGCGTTTTGCAGGAACTGGCCACCGGCAAGCTGACCGAAGATACCCGTTTACGGGATTTTTTCCATAACCACCTCCTTACGCCACTTCCCGTTCCAGTACCATGACTGACACACCTGCCAATGACCGCTGTATTGTTACCTTATGTGACAGCCATTATTTTCCGGGGCTTGAGTCGCTGTATTACTCGATTCAGGCATCCTGTCCGGTGCCGCTGCTGTGTTTTGATGTGGGCTTGACCGACGCCCAAAAGGACAGTATCGCCCATGACTACCCGGACTTGCAGGTACTGGCAGTGCCGGACACGGAGGAGGTTCGGCAGGTGATTACAGCCTTTCAGGAGATGGAACCGGTTGGCAAACCGGGTAAACGGGTCTGGCCGTTGTGGTTATGCCCGTTCCTGATTGCGGCCTGCCCCTTTCGCCGGGTTATCTGGATGGATTGTGATCTGGTGATTTTGCGCCACCTTGACCGCTTGTTTGACCTGCTGGAACAGGGTCCGGTATTTACCCCTGAGAATCTGGCTCCGGAGCGCACGCCCAACAAACCGGCCTTGTATGATTTGTTACCCATTGAGCGGGCATTCAAGCCTGAAAGCCCCTGCATCAATGCCGGGGTTTCCGGTTGGGATACCGAACGGGATCGCCCGGTATTGGCGGCGTATCGTTACCCCATTCTCAGAGCCTGTCATGATCTGGCCGTTCGTGATGCCATTGCCTGGCACGACCAGGGTGCCTTGATCTGGGCCATTCAGAAAACCGGGATGGAACCACGGGTACTTGATACCCTTGCATTCAATATGTGCGTCAAACACACCGGGTTGCTCAATACCCCGCTCAGTTGGCGTCCCGATATTGCGGTTGAACTGGCCGAACGGGTTCCTGATGCCTGCGTGGTACACTGGAACGGCCATCGGGTTCCCTGGACCCTTACCTGAGGGTGGGCCATGCCGGTTTCGCATCCGCACCGTTGTGTATTCGTACATATTCCCAAAACCGGTGGTACCAGCATTGAACATTTGCTGGGAGTTTTCCGCGATTGGCGGCTGGAAGACTGCGATTGCTGGTTTGGCCGCATCCAGTCTGCCGAGTTATTGCAATACGGCTGGATTACCCGGTATCTCCAGCACCTCAGTTGGCAGGAACTGGCTTGCCTCCTGCCTGCTACGGTCATCGAAGGGTATTTTTGCTTCAGTTTTGTACGCAATCCGTGGGATCGGATGGTGTCCATTTATTCCAACCCGGATCCCGACTTGCTGCAAATGGCCCGAGGTGCCGGGCTTGAACTGGCAGGCTTGAGTTTTACTGATTTTGTACTGGCAACCCGGGAACTCTCCCACGTGCATTTACTGGCGCAATCCCGCTTCATCACCGATGCCTCCGGTGCGGTGGCAGTCAACTTTCCGGGCCGTTTTGAAAGCTTTGGAACCGATATGCAGATCGTACTGGATCAATTGGGCTTAACCCTCGACCTGCCGCATCTGAACCGCTCCTGCCACACCGCGTACCGTGACTACTACACGGCACAAACCCGGGCAGAAATTGCACGGCGTTACGAACAGGATGTGGATTTGCTGGGGTATACATTTTAGCCGGGTGGCACGTGGCGGGCCGAACCGCAGGTTCGACCGGACCGCAGTCTGGCGCGTGCAGGCAAAAAAAAACCCGCAGTTGGCGGGTTGAAGTCGAGAGGAAGAACTCTGCGCGAAAGACCCTCCCTCCCTCCCATAAGTTCCAACAGATGGCTTGT
>CAIVXW010000301.1 GCA_903910005.1 uncultured Methylococcaceae bacterium | reverse complement strand
CGGCCAGGATGGCCGCGCCACTTACCACTTACCACTTACCACTTACCACTTACCACTTACCACTCACCACTCACCACTCACCACTCACCACTCACCATTCACCATTCACCATTCACCACTCGCCATTCACCATTCACCATTCACCACTCGCCATTCACCACTCGCCACTCGCCTACAAGCGGCCAGGATGGCCGCTCCACTTCACCACTTACCACAGGCTACCAGGTATAGATGGCCTGAACGATATTGCCGCAACCCTCAAATTGCAGGTGTTTGCACAATCCCCTTACCACCTGCAACCCGCGCATCCCGTAGAGGTTGCTGCCGGTTTTGGGTGGCTCCCAGTGGGCATGATCGAAGCCGGTGCCGCTGTCTTCAATGTGTATCAGCAACCAGCCATGACCGGATTCAACCCGGCCGCGAAAGCGTATCCGGATGTGACCGGTATTCAGGTCAGCCAGACGTCGGGTTCTTTCCTCAAAATACTGGACGAATCCTTCCGGGCTATCCTTGATGTGGCTGTCCAGACCCAGCAAACCGTGATCGACCGCGTTGTTCAACAGTTCCGATATCACCGTGAACAGGGCATGCCGCTGCTCGTGTACCCCCAGGAAGTCGGTCAGGTTGCGTAGTAACACCGGTGCCAGATCGGTCTTTTTGATGAGCGAACTACCCAGTCGGGTTTCCCATTCCCAGTCGCAGACTTCCGCACCTGCGGCATCCATGAGCTTTTTCGGGTCAAGCGAAATGATCGGCGCGAGAGTGTCCAGGAGGAGCAAATGGCACCTGGGCCTGTTGTTGGTAAAATGACTCCCAACCAGAGGAAGTGGGGGTGGCGGAGCCAACGCCTCCCCGACGGTTGCGGGCAGTCGTCCCCGGCAGGGGATCACCGCCAGGGTGACGTCATCATCCAGGCTGGTGTCACCGATGAATGCCTCCAGCCCGGTGACCAGACGCTCAAAAACCCCTTGAGGCGGGCCGTTTTCGAGCCAGTCATGCAGACGCTGACTGCCCAGAAACTCACCGGCCGCATTTTTGGCTTCGGTGAAGCCATCCGTGGCAATAACCACCTGATCACCTTCGTTGACTTCCACCAGATTCATCTTGAAGGCATTCTGCCGGGCCGAGATGCCCAGCGGGAGCGATTGCGACGGTATTTTTTGCCGAATGGAGCCGGTCTGACCGTCCTGAATCAGAACCTCGGGCAAGCCGCAGTTGCAGAGAGTCAGGGCTTTGCCGTCCTGGTGCAGCCGAATGAAAGCCACGGCCAGAAACATCCCGGTAGGTAAAAATCCCCGCAGTTTGCGGTTAATCTCTGCCAGAATTTCCGGCGGCGAATACCCGTGCGAGGTCATGCTGCGGAAAATATCGGCGGCCGGCAAGGCACCGATGGCGGCTGCCAGACCGTGCCCGGTAAAATCCCCCAACAACACATGCAGGGTACCGGACGGGCTTTTTTCCACCAGAATCAGGTCACCGCTGAATACCGAAGCCGGACGCTGCAGGATGAAGACTTCGCCGGGTTGAACATTGTTGTCCTTCAGGGTTTTGGCATACACCTGACGGGCCAGTTGCTGCTCAAACAGTAACTGGTGATGCTGCCGCTGGATGGTTTCATACAGATGGGTCATGCGCTCAGCCGCCGTGATTTTGGCCCTGAGCAGGATGAGGCTGACGGGTTTGGTAAGAAAATCGTCCCCCCCGGCCCGAATGCACTCCGCCAGGGTGTTTTCATCGGTGATGGCGGTCAGGAAGATGATTGGCACAAACCGCCCGCCCGCCATTTTCTTGATGTGTCCTGCCACTTCAAAACCATTCATGCCCGGCATGATGACATCCACCAGAACGATTGAGGGCGATTCCTGTTCGAATAACTCGATGGCACTTTCGCCGTTACTGGCCGTTAACGCGGTAAATCCTTCCTTTTGCAGCAGGCCACGCAGGATCAGTCGGGTGGTGGATTCATCATCGACCACCAGTGCCCGACCGCGCGTCCGGGTTTCAGCAGGGGGGGCCGCAGGTGTGGGTTGCAGGGTCATGTCATGATTTGAGGGATTCGAGATGGAGACATAAACGGTCGATGGCCTGTTCTGTCCGGGTGACCAGTGTTTCCGTTTCGGGTGGCACGGTTTGATCTTTCAAAACCCGTTCCAGCTCGCTGGCGAGTCCTGCCACCTCAAGGGCTCCCACGTTCATCGCCGCCCCCTTGAGGCTGTGGGCACCCCGGTAGGCCAATTCAGTTTCTCCGGTCGACAGTCCCTGTCTGATCTGGCTTAAATGGTTGGGTAATTCCTGCAGAAATACCGCCAGAATTTCATGAAACAGATCAACGTCATCCATAACCTGCTCCATCAGGATGGCTGCATTAAAGGTTTGGCCGTCTTGCCGGGCGTCAGACTCGTTCATCGGGTTTGTCATGGATGCTCATTGTGCCGGCATCCGTTGCTGGTACTGGTAGTAAAACTTGCGTTTGAGTAAACCGCCCGGATCATCCGGTATGCGGCGTAACCATTGTTCATCAGCCTGACGATTCTCGGCCTGCCGACTCTGCGCTGCCGCAGTTTCGCTGGCCGTGTGGGCCGGTTCGGCTGTTTCCGCCTTATCGACAGTGTCCGGTTGTGAACCGGATTGCTCCGATTGCCCGGATTGCCCCTCGGCCCGGTTGGGGTTGTCGGCAGGTTGCTCGGGGGCAGGGCCGGATTTTTCGCCCTGGTTTGCGTCCGGTTTGCCCGACTCCGGTTTACCCTGCTGTTGTTCCAGGGCTTTTTTTACCAGTTCCCGGTTATAACGGGTGTCTTCGTCGTGCGGGGTCTGTTGCAATGCGCGGTCATAGGCGTTCAGGGCATCCTGATAGCGGCCCTGGCGGGCCAGGGCATTGCCCAGATTGTACTGACTCCTGGCGTCAGTCCGACCACTCAGTGCATGGGTACTGTCCTCATACTGACCGGCCTGATAGGCGGCGGCACCTTTCCAGTCCGGATTCTCGAACAGGCGTGCGGCGGCTTGCGGCTGACCCCGGGCCAATGCCTCCTGACCTTGCTGATCGGGGGTTTTCCACCAGGCCTGCCAGTCCATGGCCCGGGCCGGTTCCGGAGAGGCCACCAGACAAACCAGCAACCAGCCCCCCAGCCAGCCACGGCGAAAGCCCAGTGCGGCCAGCGGTAACAGGGGTATCACCAGCCAGGGCCCCAGTTCCTGCCAGCGGTCGATTCGGCTGGCTGTCTGTTCATCGTCACCGGTTTGTGCCTGCCGGGCCAAAAAATCGGTCAGGGCGTCGATATCGGTGCTGTCGTCGGTCAGGTTGTGGTACAACCCGCCGCCCCGGTTGGCCAGTGAAGCAAGAAGTGCCCCATCCATTCGGGCCAGGATGGTGGCTCCGGTGTCCTTTCTGAGAAAACCGCCTCCCGGCAGGGGAATGGGGGCTCCGTCCACCGTGCCGGTACCCAGCACTGAAATGCGGTACCCGTCCTCATGGATACGATCCGCCAGCGCGGCATCGGGGGCAACCAGATCGGCTGCGGTCAGCAGCAGGATATCGCCCTGTTTGACCCCGGCCTGTTGCAGCAGCCTGACGGCCTGATCCAGCCCCCGGTCGATTCGTTGTCCCTGCACCGGCAGGATGGTGGGCGTCAGGGCACCCAACTGGGCGATGATCGTAGCGGTATCGTCGGTCAGTGGTGTGACGGTGAAAGCCTCGCCCCCAAACACCAGCAGGGCGGTCTGGCCCTCGCGCCGCCGTTGCAGCAGGTCGGTTATTTTGTAACGTACCCGTTCAATACGGCTGGGTTTGAAGTCAGCGGCAAGCATTGCCGGTGACAGGTCGAGCACGATGACCAGGGCCGACACCGCCCGATAGGCCGGTGCCGGAAGCCGTTCGAGCGTGGGCCCGGCCAGGGCCAACACCGCCAGCACTCCTCCCAGCCAGGGCAGGTGCCGTGTCCACCGCCGGTAGGGCGTGGGTGTCCGTATCACGACATGGGGAAGCAGATCGGAATCGCAGTGCTGGCTCCAGCCAGACGGGTCTCGCTGCCTTCGGGCCAGTAAAACAGGGGCCAGAGGCAGCAGTATCAGGGCAAACAACCACGCCGGTCGCAGAAAGTGAAAATCGGCCAGATCAGGCATGGCAGGGAGGGAGTTTGCTCAGAAAGCCGGGCGCAACCGGCTGATTGCGCCCACGGGCATGATTCCTACCAGGTTTCCGGGGTGGGTTCGCGGTGATTTTTAACCTCTCCGCGTTGTATGCGTACATATTCTTCCAGTTGGCGTTTGGCCGCCTCAAAGGCGTCACGCAGGGCCACATAAATGTCTTCGTGTGCCTGTTTGTCGTGATGATCGCGACTCACCACAATCTGTTTCTGGGGAACATTGAGATCAATCCTGATCTTGTAGAGATTACCCTGGTGCTGGTGATGGTGTTCAGCCTCCACAGCGACCCGGCAACTGATGATGTGATCGCAGAAGTGTTCAAGCTTCGCTGCTTTTTCACGTATCCGGGCTTCCACTGCGTCAGAGTGAGGGATACCGCGAAACGTAATCTCTAATGGTACTTGCATGGGATTTCCTGTTTTATTCAGCCAGATTATTGGAGTGGCCGGGTTAAAGCGTCCGACCGTGTTGGATGACCCGGCGGTGCAAGGCAGGTCAAGTCCGGGTCAAGCATTGCCGCAGGTGCGGTCATTCGGGTTTACCGGTTTCGACTGCGTCCGGATCCGGGCGGCGGGAGCCGCTAAAAAGGCAGGATCATCAAGACATCGTGAAAAACCGATGACAATGATATACAAGCCACCGTGTTTCTGTCGAATCGGGATGAGGTGGTTTCAATCGTCCGGCCAGCCGACGTTACGTATCAGGGCACCGGAGAACCGCTGCCCGCCCTCGGGCCGACGCGGCTAGTCGTCCGCCCCAAACAGCCCCCTGAGCTTTTCCCACAAGGATTTTTCCCGCTGAATTTTCGGGATGCTGACGGTAACGTCCCTGGACACATCGACGTCAGGGCGGTCACCCGGCCTGTAATCGCCCTGCATGCCTACCAGTTCGCCCTGCTCAAACAAAACCGTCAGATTACGTTGCACCCGCTCACCGCCATTGGCCTGAGTGGAATAGATGTAATCCCAGCGGGCGTCGTGGAAGGGATCATTCAACAACGGGGTTCCGAGAATGAAAGCCACCTGACGCTGGGTCAGGCCGGGTTTCAGTTGATCGACCATTTCCTGGGTCACGATATTGCCCTGGTGAATGTCCAGGGTGTAAGGAGTCAGCCATGAGCAGCCGGTCAGTAGTGACAACATCAGGCTGGCAGGAATCAAAAGACGCATGAACATGGTGCAAGCATTGGCTACGGTTGGGAAGACGGTGGCAATCATACAGGATAACGCCGGTTGGGGATAAGGCAGGGGGCAGGGGGCAGGGGGGTTTG
>CAIVXW010000300.1 GCA_903910005.1 uncultured Methylococcaceae bacterium | reverse complement strand
AGTGTCACGATCAACACCGCAGCCCTGGTTTCCAGCAGTAATGCTTTCCAGGCGACCACCGGAACCCTGTCCGTGCGTGACCCGGATAATTTCAACAATACCACCGCCTATACGCCGGTAGCCTTGACGACCGACATAACTGGCCGTTTCACTGGTACCAGCACCAATACACCCAACGCAAGCCTGACAACCTATAACGCCTATGTTGGCCTGTATGGAACCTTGTACATTGCTAAAAACCTGGCGGCGGTCAACTCAAGCAATACCCACAACACCCATTACACCGGCGATTACCAGTATGTACCCAATACGGATGTATTGAAGCTGATCACCACCGGCACGGTTACCGACACGGTTGATGTGTACGTCACGGACAAGGCCGGGGCCAGTGATACGATTCGTTATGACATTTCCCTCAGCGCGCCGGTTAACGGTGTCACTGCTACAAGCTCTACCTACGCCCCACCCTATACCAACACAGCTACAAGCATCAGCCTGACGGAAGACAATGCTGTCAACAGCAGTTACCTGCTGACCAATGGCAAGGTATCGGGCAGTTATACCCCCACCGCCTCTACCGTCACCAATACCACCGGCTACACCTATGCACGCACGGCTTCTTACGCAGGTTCTTACAGCGACGGTGCCTCAGGAACCTATGCAGCCAATAATCGGTTGACGTATGACTATACGGTGGACAGCAATGGCTATTGGAGTTATCGCTTGAACAACTCCCAAAATGCCCTGCAAAAACTGGGGGCCGGGGATTCGATAAGCCACACCTTGGCCTTGCCGTACAGTAGTGCGGGTAATCAAACCATGACAGTCACCCTGAATGGCAGCAATGATTATCCCTCCATCAGTGGCCTGACACCCTCTGCTGGCACCAATAGCAATAATTATCGGTTTGCTGAAAATTCAGCCACTGCTCAGGATGGTTCCAGCCTGTCGGGGACGCTGAGCTTTGACGACATGGATTTGACCGATACTCATACCGTCACCCGCTTCATACTCAATAATCAGTACCTCAATAATAACGGTGCCTACTCTTCTTATCAGACTTTCACGACTAACCAGCAGTCGGCAGTTCTGGGTGCCATTACGCTGGGGACGCTGGATGATAAAACCGGTATAGACTCAGCGTCTGGCACAGGAACCCAAGCCTGGTCGTTCAGTGCGGTATCCGGTTTTGATTTTCTGCCAGTGGGGCAGAACATTCAGTTTCAATATGGGTTTACCGTCAGCGATGACCAGGGGGCAACCAATACTATCTACACCCCCACCTTCTACCTCACCGGTGTCAATGATGCCCCCAGTGCCGGGGGTGCCGTCACGGTGACGGCGGCTGGCAGTACTACGGCGGTCAGCATTCTGGAAGATGCCACACCCGGCACAACCGCCAATATCCGGCTGACACCGCCCACACAAACCGATGTTGACTATGGGGATAGTGCCAATTGGGTACGCATTCTCTCGGTCACGGGCGGTACGCTGACGCAAGCGAACGGTTGGGGTACGCCGATTACACTGGGGGCAACAGGAGATATGCTCTATTTGAGTGATGGTGGATTGAATCTGGTCTTTACCCCTACGTCCAACCGAGATACGGCGGCTACGTTCAATTACGTCATGGTGGATCAATGGGGTACCAACTCCACAGCTTCGACGGCCACCATCAACGTCACTGCCGTAAACGATGCCCCCACCCTGAGCAGTTTCACCACCACCGCTGCCACAGAGGACACTGCGGTTGCCGTCACGCTGCAAAATCTGCTGACTCAAGGCAATGAAGCGGATGTGGATGGTTCGGTTACCGCTTTCGTGGTGAAGGCCGTTAACAGCGGTACACTGACCATCAATGGTTCGGCGTGGAGTGCCAGCAATAACACCATTGATAGTAACAACTCTGCAAGCTGGACACCGGCCAGCAATGCCAACGGTACCCTCAATGCCTTTACCGTAGTCGCCAAAGACAATAGCGGGGCTGAATCCAGCACCGCCACACAGGTTCAGGTGGCGGTGACGGCGGTGAACGATGCCCCCACCTTCACCAAAGGGGCGGATCAGATCATTAACACCAACACCCTATCCGCCAAAACGGTGACTGGATGGGCGACTTCCATCACCCCCGGCGGTGGCTCTGATGAATCTTCGCAAACCGTCAGTTTCACGGTCAGCAATACCAACAACGCCTTGTTCACCACCCAGCCGACCCTTGATGCCAGTGGTAAGTTGACCTATACCCCATCCGGCACCAACGGCACCGCCCTTGTCACAGTGACTGCGACAGACACCGGAGGTACCAGCAACGGAGGGATCAATACCAGCACAGCGCAGACGTTCAACATTACGGTCGATACCGTGGCGCCCACCCTCGCCATCACCAGCGACAAGTCCAGCCTGTCACTCGGGCAGACGGCGACCATTACCTTTACGTTCAGTGAAGATCCGGGCAGCAGCTTTGCGTGGGATGGCACGAGT
>CAIVXW010000299.1 GCA_903910005.1 uncultured Methylococcaceae bacterium | reverse complement strand
CCTGGCCCGCCTGCCGGAAGCGGTTCTGGCCAATCAGCAACCGCCTGCCCCGGATGTACTGGGCGGCTGGATGGCACTGGTACGCATTGTGGGTTCAGGTAGCCCTGCCCGGGTGGCTCCCGCCCTGGCCGAGTGGCGAGCGCAGTTTCCGGGGCATCCCGCTGACGGTGCCTTTCTGGCTGGCCTGCAACAAACCCGGACGGCAGGGGTGGAAGTCACGCCGCTGGAATCCCGTGCAGGTGAGGTTCGGGCGGCTATCCCTGCCACCCAGTCTCCGCCGTCGCCCCCTCCGGGCGGGTTCATCGGTGTATTGTTACCTCAGGGTGGTACCTACGCCGAAGCAGCAGCGGCAATCAAGGCCGGTCTGGATGCGGCCTACGCCGCTGACCCCAACCCCGCCAAACTGCCGTTGCGTATGGTGGACAGCCAGTCAGGCGGCATCATGAGCCTTTATCAGCAACTGGTCACAGCCGGTGCCTCCGCCGTGATCGGCCCACTCACCCGGGAGCATGTAGGGGAATTGATGCAGGGTTCCGGTCTTTCCGTGCCGGTTCTGGCTCTTAATCAGGTATCCAATGCCAGCAATGAACGGATTTATCAGTTGAGTCTCAACCCCGAGCAGGAAGCCGGGCAACTCGCTGCCAGCGCGTGGTTCGACGGGGCACGTGCTGCCTTGTTGCTGGCACCCTCCAGCCATTTTGGCCAACGCATCAGTGCTTCCTTTACCGCCTGGTGGAAGCAGGTCGGCGGCAAATTGCTGGCTACCCAGGTGTATCCCTACCATGGTACTGATTATACGGAACCTGTCAAAAATCTTCTGGCTGCCTTGCCGCCCGGACAGCGTGATGCCTTCGTTTATCTGGTGGCGGATGCCCGCGATGCCCGTTTGCTGGCACCGCAAATTCTCTACCAAAGCAGCAATGCCCTGCCAATCTACGCAACCTCCCAGGTGTTCACCGGTCATGCTGATCCGGTCGGCGATCAGGATATGGACGGCGTGGTTTTCTGTGACCTTCCCTGGCTGCTCAATCACGACAGCAGTGATCCCCTGTCAGCCGATCACCTGGCCGACCTGATACAGGCCACCAAACCCGACTATGTCAAACTGATTGCCTTCGGTATTGACGCCTACCGCGTATTGCCTGAACTTGACGCACTCCGTCAGGATGGTCAGTATCGTCATGCCGGTATGACCGGCACACTGGCACTGCGTGACGGCAATCGCTTTGAACGACAGATGAGTTGCGCCCGTTTTCAGGGCGGCCATCCCGAAGTGCGCGGGGTGGCCCCGCTCATGTCCCTGCCCGGTGCATCGCCGTGAGTTTCCTCAAGGAGGGCAGTACCGGACAGCAGGCCGAGGATTTTGCCCTGGCCTATCTTCTGGCGCAGGGTCTGGTTTTGGTCGAGCGCAATTACCGGGTACACGGTGGCGAAATTGATCTGGTCATGCGGGATGGAACCCTGATTGTTTTTGTCGAAGTGCGCTACCGCAACAATGACCGTCACGGCAGTGCCCTCGAAAGCATCACCCGCAGCAAGCAGGCCAGAATCATCCGGACTGCCACCTGGTACTACAAGGAAAAACGCATCAAGACCACCGCTCGTTTTGATGTGGTGGCCCTGACTTCCGCAGACGGTCAATTTCACCCGCTCTGGATCAAGGACGCATTTCGCCTCAACTGAGAGCCTTTTTGCCTCACCCTCCAACAGCCCACATGAACACACGAGAACGAATTACCCACCAATTCATTACCCACGCGGAAGTTGAGCAGGAAACCCTGGACATGCTGGCAGGAATGATTGAAGTTGCCGGTCTGCGCATGGTGCAGTGTCTGTTGGGTGACGGCAAGATACTGACCTGTGGCAATGGTGGTTCCGCTGCCGATGCCCAGCATTTGTCGTCCGAACTGCTGAACCGGTTTGAACGGGACAGACCCGGACTTCCGGCAGTCGCCCTGACCACCGATACCTCCACCCTGACTTCCATCGCCAACGATTACCGCTACGACGAGGTATTTGCCAAACCCATCCGGGCATTGGGTCATGCCGGTGACCTGTTGATCGTTTATACCACCAGTGGCAATTCCGGCAACCTGCTCAAGGCGGTCACGGCAGCCCATGACCGTGACATGTCAGTCATCGCCCTGACAGGG
>CAIVXW010000298.1 GCA_903910005.1 uncultured Methylococcaceae bacterium | reverse complement strand
GGAATGATCAGAAATTCAATGTCAGCATCAACCTGACAGCCAGCAACCCGCTCACCCTGCGTTTGACATCGACGCTTGATCAAGCCGCTGACGACGAATCCTGGAGTGCCAACAACCTTCAGTTAAATGGCGTCGCACAAAGTTTTACTGAGGGGCCGCTGGCTTTTGGGGGATCCGCTTCAACGACTTTCAATACCGGATTTTCCAGCATCCTCCCCGTCACCTCCACTATTCCCGTCACCTCCACTATTCCCGTCACCTTCACCGATGCCGATGTCAACGAAACAACCTACACCGCCCGCATCACCCAGGTCGCCACGACCGGTAATACGGGAGCGTTGACCAACACCCAGTTATTGTCATGGATGATTCCCGGCACGGTCAGCAAAACGGCTGGCAGTACGAGCGGTTCGCTGAATCTCAACTTCAACGCGCCTGCATCGGCCCTGGATTATCTGGGCGCCAGCCAGACACTGGGCCTGACCTACACCCTGAACCTGACCGACAGCCAGGGCAGCACCGCTACCCAAACCGTTGCTGTCACCCTGAACGGCGTTAACGACAGCCCGAGGGGATTCAATGATTTCGCCACGGTGCAGGAAGCGGGAGGAACCAGTAATGGCACGCCTGGAAAGGATATTGTCAGCGGAGATAGTTTGAGTGTGCTGACCAACGATACGGATGTGGACAGTGGCGACAGCAAGACCGTTTCGGCGGTCAGCTTTGGTGGCACCACCGGTACCGTAGGTTCAGCATTGAGCGGAGCCTACGGCAGCCTGACCCTGAACAGCAACGGCTCCTACACTTACACCGTCAACCAAAGCAACACCACCGTCCAGGCCCTCCGCAGCCCCGCCAACACCCTGACCGACAGCTTCATTTACACGGTCAAGGACTCCGGCAACCTGACCAGCACCGCCACGCTGACCGTGACCGTGCAGGGGGCGAATGATGCGCCGGTAGCCAATAACGATACGGCAACGGCCACTGAAGCCGGTGGTACCAATAACGCCACAACCTATTCCAACCCCACCGGCAATGTATTAACCGGATTACCAACCAGCAGCCAGGCAGATACTGACGTGGACAGTGGCGATACCCGAATAGTCACCGCCATTCGACTGGGTAACTCTGAAGGAAATGGAACCGCTGGTACGGTGGGAAATGACCTGATTGGCTCGTATGGAATACTGACGTTACAGGCCGATGGCAGCTATGTATATGCGCCCGATAATACTGCCGACAATACGGTAGACAAATTGGCACAAGGCGAATCAGTTTGGGAAAGTTTCAACTACACCGTGACCGATGCAGGTGGCTTGACGGATATGGCCGTTCTGACCGTTACCATAAACGGTACCAACGATGCCCCGGATATTTCCGTGCAAAATGGAGATACCGCTACAACTGTCCTCAATGAAACCGATAGCGGATTGACTGTTAGTGGTACCTTGACACTGCGAGACCCTGACATGAGTGATACGGTGAATGTCGTCATTTCTGCCAAGGCGACACCGACAGGAAATGGTTTGGTAAGTAGAGGAAGTTTGACTGATGCCACATTACAAAATTTCTTCAGCCTGACATCTAATAATGCCAATCCTGCCGCACCCGATGG
>CAIVXW010000297.1 GCA_903910005.1 uncultured Methylococcaceae bacterium | reverse complement strand
ACCAAGATGTTAGACGTAAACCGACTGATGCCTCACGGCATGTGTATTGAGTGGCGACCGGAATTATTGCTGGCCCACGGCCTGTCCGATGGGCTAACGGCGGTGGCCTATTTTTCGATCCCCCTGCTGATCCTGCATATCATCCGGCACAGACCCTCACTCAAGGTGGGCAATGTATACCTGCTGTTTGTTCTGTTCATTCTGGCCTGTGGCGTGGGTCATATACTGGATGTCTGGACACTCTGGCATCCGGATTACTACCTGCAAGGCACCTCAAAAGCCTTCACTGCCCTGGTATCCATCGTCGCTGCCTACAAACTGTGGCGACTGGCTCCCCAACTGGAAAAAATTCCCAGTCTTGATGAATACGAAGCCAGAAACCGGGCACTGCAGGAGGAAATCCTGGCCCATATTGTTACCGAACAGCATCTGAGACAACAGATACTCCTGACGGAGCAATTGCAGCAAACGCTCAACGACTATGCGCTGGTCAGCACCACCGATTGCCACGGTACCATCACCTATGCCAATGACAGGTTCTGTGCGGTATCAGGCTATGCCCTGCAGGAATTAGTGGGACAGAATCACCGCATCGTGAATTCAGGCTACCACGACGCTGAATTCTTCAAGAATCTCTGGCGCACCATCCGTTACGGGCAGACCTGGCGCGGTGAAATTCGCAACACCCGCAAGGACGGTACGCACTACTGGGTGGACGCGATGATTCGCCCCATGAAGGGTGAAAATAATGCAACAGATGGATTCATCAGTGTGCGGCGCGAAATTACCGATGAGGTTGAAAACCGCGAACGACTGGCTCGCGGCAAGCAGGATGCCGAACTGATGGTCACGCAAATACTGGAAAATCTGCCAGCCTATGCCTCCATCAAGGATGAAACCGGCAGAATGATCTACGCCAACTCCCAGACCAGCCGCCTGTTCGGCAAATCCCTGAGTGAAATTCAGGGACATATCGACTATGAATTTTTCAGCCCCGAAAGTGCTGCCACCATACGGGCCGATGAACTCAAGGTTCTGAGGGATGGTGTCGCCGTAACCCACGAAGAGAAAATCATGGTTCCCGGCAATCCGGAAATCCGCCATGTCATTGCGGCCAAGGTACCGCTTCGCCGCGAGGATGGCTCCATCAAGGGATTACTGGTCATTGCCAACGACATTAGTCAGCAAAAGCTGAATGAGCAACGGATTGAGGAACTGGCCCGCTTCAACCAGTGCGTACTGGACTCCCTGAATGCCAAGGTCTGTGTCATTGATGCCGACGGCACCCTGCTGACCGTCAACCGGGCCTGGACAGAGCCCACGGAACACCCGGACGCCACCCCGCTCAGGCTGGGCCAGAATTATCTGGCTGCATACGCCGCCGCTCCTGCCGACAACACGGTGGCTCACCAGATTGCGGCGGGTCTGCGTCAGATCATTGAAGGCCAGTCCAACCGGTTTGTGCTGGAATATCCCCATGACTGGTTTTTGCCGTACTGTTACGGAAACCCCTCCGACCCTGACCAGATTGACTGGTACCTTCTCGATGCCACCCGCTTTCCCCACGACCCGGTCAGGATCGTTATCAGCCATGCCAATATCACCGAACGGATGCGACTGGGACAACAACTCAAAAACAAGGAACAATTACTGGCAACCATACTGGATAACATGGCGGCCTGTGTGTACCTCAAATCCACCGACCTGCAATATATCTACGCCAACCCGCAGTGTGCCGCCCTGTTTGAACGCCAGCCTGACGAGATGCAGGGGCTAACCGACCGTGATATGAGCTGCGAAGCCACCGCCAGCGAACTTGAAAAACTGGACAGACAGGTTATTGCAACCGGTACCCGGGCAGAAGGGATGGAATACTTCAAGCTTTCTGAAAATTCACCCGAACACTATCTCTGGAGTATCAAACTGCCGTTGCACCAGGACGATCAAAGCCTTTCGGCCCTGCTGGGAATATCCACCGACGTCACCGCCATCAAACGGCTGGAGGATGAGCGCGTCCATTTGATGGAAAAATCGGCCAAGACCAAAAGTGAATTCATGGCCAATATCAGTCACGAAATCAGAACCCCCATGAACAGCGTGCTGGGTGTGACCGAATTGCTGCGGGATACCACTCTGAACAGCGAGCAATCCCATTACCTCGACATACTCCGGTTTTCCTGCCAGCATGTACTGTGCCTCATCAACGACATGCTCGAATTATCCAAAATTGAGGCCGGACACTGGGTCATGGAAAAACGTCCCTTCAGACTGTCGGAAATGCTGTCTACCGTACTCAAAACCCTGGTTCCGCTGGCTGACAACAAGGGACTGCAATTGCTTCAGAATGTCAGCGACCGCATTCCCGATCACTACCACGGCAGCCCCTTGCGGATCGGGCAAATCATTACCAATCTGGTCGGCAATGCCATCAAGTTTACCCGCGAGGGCAGCATCACTGTCAGTGTTGCCGAGGCCGAAGATCAATCGACCGCCAGCGAACCTGACCAGCTCGTGCTGCATTTTGCCGTCAGGGATACCGGTATCGGGATTCCCCCGCAACACCAGGAGCGAATTTTCCGGGCATTTGAACAAATTGAGGGTGGCGGCGACCTGCACGTGGAGGGTACTGGCCTTGGCCTTACCATCAGTTCGAGTCTGGTGTATTTGATGGGCGGCCAACTCAAGGTGGACAGCACCGAGGGCGTAGGCAGCACCTTCCATTTTGCGTTACCCCTGCAACGTGGCGAGGCCACTGATAGTGCGGAAAACACCCGTAGTGGTGCCGATATTTCACTGCAGGGCCAGACCCTCCTGCTGGTGGAGGATAACGAAATCAACCGCGAACTGGTTGAAGCCCGCCTCAGAAAACTGGATTGCACCATCCACACCGCAGAACACGGCCAAAGGGCACTGGAAATACTGCAAAATCAGCGGTTCGACCTGATTTTGATGGACATGCGCATGCCCGTCATGGATGGACCGACCACAGTCCGGCTGTTCCGTCAGGAGGAAGCAGAAATGGGCTGGAACCGTACGCCCATTCTGGCACTGACGGCAAACGCCCACGAAGACGACGTACAGGCCTGTCTGGCAGCCGGGATGGATGGCCATATCGGCAAGCCCTTTACCGTTGACATGCTGATGGAAGGCATTGCCCGGATGTATCAAAATCTGGACAGACAAAACGAATCACCCCAATCCGTGCAAGAATCCGCCGCATCGGCTGCGGGGGTGTTTGATGCCGCTGCCGCCCTGGACATGATGGCCGGTGACAAAGAACTGTTCGCCAGAATCGCGGGCAAATTCACGGAACGCTGCCCTGAGTTGCTGGCACAGATTCACACGGCCGTGACCAGTGGCAACTATGAGTTGGGCCGGGATGCCAGCCATACCCTCAAGGGCAATGCCGGTTATCTGTGCGCCCATGAACTGAAACGCTATGCGTCCCTGCTGGAGCGGCTATTCGTAGAAAAACAACTGGAGTCAGCCAAAATGACCTTGCCCACTCTGGAACAGGTTCTGGAGCGATTAATCGCAGCCCTGGCTGAATACCGGCAAAAGACGACAAATCCGGCACTCAAATCCTGAACCATTCCGATACCATGAAAAAACACAGATTCATACTTGGCATCGGCTCCCAGCGGGCCGGTTCCACCCTGCTGCATGGACTGCTGGCTCAGTCTTCGGATGTTTTCATGCATCCGCTCAAGGAGTTACACTATTTCGATACGCTCCATGGCTACCGCTCCAGGGATGCCCTGAAAAAATATTCAGTGAGCCAGCTCAACCGGGAAATCAACCGGATTGTCGAGGCCAGATCATTTGAGTTCATGAACGACCGCTACCGGTGTTATCTCCGCAGCAACCGACTATTGGCCTGGATCGAAGTGGAACATATTGAATACCATGACCTGTTCCGGCCCTTCCTGAGCCGATACCGCCTGCTTGGCGAGATTACGCCAGAGTACATGCTGCTGAATGAGGACTCCATGCTCAAGATGAGAGAGATCATCGGAGCCGATGCCGGCATCGTCCTGATTTGCCGAAACCCGGTTGATCGCCTGTTATCCGCTGCCAAATTGTTTAGCGTGTATAATAATCTCAACATGGATAGCCCTACGGCCAATCAGTGGCTGCAACAGCAACTGGATCAAAACACGCCCTGGATGCAGGCCCAGGATGCGTATAATGACTACGCCAGTGCCAGTGAACGCTATGCCCGCCACTTCCGCCATTTCGTGGCAATCGCCTATGAAACCCTGATAGCGGATCCGCTGACCGCCGCCCGGCAACTGGCTGACGGACTGGCCATCCGGATCGACGCCAACCGCTTTGCCGAGGGGGTTCATCGGGTGGTCAACGATCTGGGTGATGGTGTGACGTGGAGTGAAGAAACCCGGGAACTTGCACATATCAGATATACAGCAAATAAAAAATGAATATATTAGTTGTTACTTCGGTCAGAAATGAGAGTCTCTGGCTAATTGAATGGTTAGCATACTACCGGGCACTCGGGGTCGAATATTTTTTGATATACACCAATGATAATACGGATTACTCGAACGATCTGTTCACATATCTGGCAAAATTGCCATATATTGAAATATGTCAAAATACTGTCACCGAAAATGAATCTCCGCAAAAAAATGCCTTCAAGAAGGCATTTCAACGAATCCTGGCACTGAAACCTGACTGGGTAATCTGCATTGATCCAGATGAATACCTTCACCTCAAGGACAAGCCCGCGCTCCCCGATTTTCTGGAGGAGTTTTCCCAGTATGAGGCTGTTGCCATCAACTGGCGGTTTTTTGGATCATCGGGGTTGAAAACCAGGGGACTGGGATTCACCATAGAACGTTTTCTGAGGTGTTCGGCACCAGATTTTTACCTGAACAGGCAATTCAAGACAATTTT